>NZ_JBKEBF010000010.1:0-68432 GCF_047973035.1 Oleidesulfovibrio sp. | reverse complement strand
TATGAGCCGACGTGGCAACTGCCACGACAACGCGGTTGCAGAAAGCTTCTTTCAACTTCTCAAACGAGAACGAATTAAGCGGAAAACTTACAGAAGCCGGGAAGAGGCCCGGCAGGACGTATTTAATTATATAGAGATGTTCTATAACCCGATTCGCCGCCATGGACACAATGGCAACTTATCTCCAATAAAATTTGAAGAAAAGTTTGTTAGTAAAGTTGGGGGTGTCTAGTAAATTAGTGGCGATTCACACTGACAAACTTAGCCGACTTTTTATATTCAATAAGGTCTCAGTTTGTTCATGCTGCTATTCCTGTGATTCAGATTCCAGACAATACATTGCTATCAATGACTTCTGAAGGTTTACGAGTGTCAAATTTGTCTCTTGATATTCTAAAAGAGGTTTTTGAACATGGATTTTTGATTCAGTATAGTTTTCCTGTGGATCAGTTTTCAAGAATAAAATGTGATCAGTAGTTGAATCGCCACTGCTTTCTGTTAGAGCGTGCTTAGCAGAGGTTACTGAGGAAAGAGAATTCTTGGAGTGCGTTTCGCGGAAAGTGGCAAGGCTTAAGTTACGGCTGATTTGGGAGGCTTAACGCCCGCCCCGATACCCTCTGTATATATAGTCGAAAGTGGACAGGGGGGGGGCTTCGTGTTAGTTTTGCTAGCCCTCAAGGTGTGTTAGTTATGATTAATTGTTGAGAACAATATTGATGAAAAAAGCTTTAATAACAGGCATTACGGGCCAGGACGGCGCGTATCTTGCGGATTTTTTGATTCAACAGGGATACGAAGTGCATGGCGTGAAGCGCCGGGCTTCATTGTTTAATACCGACCGCATCGATCATATTTATGAAGAACCGTGCGTTGAAAAGCGGAGACTAACTCTTCACTATGGGGACTTGACAGATGCTACGAATCTCATTCGCATCATTCAAGAAGTTCAGCCTGACGAGATCTACAATCTTGCAGCTCAAAGTCACGTGAAGGTCTCCTTTGATTCTCCAGAGTACACAGCAAACGTGGATGCTCTTGGCACCCTACGTATTCTTGAAGCTATCAGGATTTTAGGGCTAGAGAAAAAGACCCGCTTTTATCAAGCCTCCACTTCCGAACTCTACGGCTTAGTGCAGGAAATTCCCCAAAACGAAAAAACTCCATTTTATCCTCGTTCTCCGTATGCTTGTGCCAAACTGTATGCCTACTGGATAACAGTAAATTATCGTGAGGCATATGGCATATACGGTTGCAACGGTATCTTGTTTAATCATGAATCGCCCAAGCGTGGGGAGACGTTTGTAACTCGCAAGATCACACGTGCCTTAGCCAGAATCGTTTTGGGATTACAAGATAAGATGTTCCTTGGAAATATGGATGCAAAACGAGATTGGGGACATGCAAAAGATTACGTTGAGATGCAGTGGTTGATGCTACAGCAGGACAAGCCAAAAGACTTTGTTATTGCAACAGGGCGTCAATTTTCTGTACGTGATTTCGTAACTATTGCTGCGGCGGAGCTAGGCATCAATCTCGAGTGGCTGGGAACAGGGGTGGCCGAGAAAGGCGTGGTTGTTGAAGTAGACGAAGGGATTCTCAGGACTCACAACGTCGGTAGTTATGTTATTGATAAGGTGCCGCAGAGAGGGGACGTAATCGTTGAAGTTGATCCCCGCTATTTTCGTCCAACGGAAGTTGAGACTCTACTTGGTGATCCCGCAATGGCCAAACGGGAACTTGGTTGGGAGCCCAAGATTTCGTTCGAGGAAATGGTTAGGGAGATGGTTGCCGAGGATATTTCTCTGGCTGCTAAGGACAAGATTTGCCTAGATAATGGCTTTAAGATTTTTGATTACAACGAGTAACTTTTTTGCCTGAGTAAGCCATGGAGAAAAATAGTAAAATCTATGTCGCCGGGCATCGAGGGCTGGTCGGAAGCGCTCTTTGCCGTAAGATGGAGCAGGATGGTTTTTTTAATCTCTTGAAGCGAACCAGTAGCGAACTAGACCTACGTAATCAACTCGCCGTAGATAGTTTTTTTACTAATGAGAAGCCAGAATTTGTTTTTTTAGCAGCAGCCAAAGTAGGGGGGATATACGCTAACGATACCTACCCGGCGGAGTTCCTCCGAGATAACCTGCTAATCCAGAGTAATGTTATTGACGCCGCCTATCGTAACGGATGCAAAAGACTGATGTTTTTAGGATCGTCCTGCATCTATCCCAAGTTGTGCCCCCAGCCGATCAAAGAGGATTATCTCCTGACTGGTAGTCTTGAGCCTACAAACGAGTGGTATGCCATTGCCAAAATTGCAGGGCTGAAGATGTGTGCGGCATATAAGAAACAATATGGATTCGACATAATAAGCGTCATGCCGACGAACCTGTATGGACCTAATGATAATTTTGACCTTAAAAGTTCACATGTCCTTCCTGCGTTGTTACGAAAGTTTCACGAGGCAAAAGTGCAAGGGGCAGGAGAGGTTGTTGTTTGGGGATCTGGCAATGTGCTCCGCGAATTTCTGCATGTCGACGACCTGGCGGACGCCTGCCTGTTTTTAATGCTTCGCCAGACAACCATTGATCTTATTAATGTTGGAACAGGCATTGAGCTTTCAATAAGAGAACTTGCAGCGTTAATTAAGGATGTTGTAGGTTTTAAAGGTGTGATCTCCCAAGATGAATCATACCCAGATGGGACTCCTAGAAAGCTATTGGATGTTTCAAAGCTAAAGGAGCTAGGCTGGAAGCCGAGCATTTCTTTAAAAGATGGAATTCTTGAATCTTATCAATGGTTCTTGAGAAATCAGAACTCGCTGAAAGGTGTGTAACGCTATTATGACCTTTGTAACAATTAGAGCGGGCGTGTAATGGCTACAGAGCTCTGGCAAAGCGGAATGTCAGTATTGGAAAGACATATGGCGTTCTCACGAACTCTTTCTCATCCTTGCATGGCGCGATGTTACTGTGCGCTATAAACAGACTGCGATTGGTATTGCATGGACAGTTTTGCGGCCCTTTTTTACAATGCTCGCTTTTACGTTGGTGTTCGGTAAAATAGCAAACTTGCCTTCAGAAGGAGAAATTCCCTATCCTCTGTTAGTGTTTGCTGCAACGTTACCATGGCAATTGTTTTCGACGGCTATCACCAGTACTTCAGAAAGTCTTGTTGGTAACTCCAATCTAATCTCCAAAGTATATTTTCCCAGGCTACTTGTCCCAGCATCAACCGTGGGTGTTGCTATTGTAGATTTTATAGTTTCATTTTGTGTGTTGGGCGTTCTGATGGCTTGGTATAACGTTTTCCCCACCTTACAGATTGTTACTGTTGTTCCTCTTGCATTGCTTGCCGGCATTTTAGCATTAGGCCCGGGGCTCATTTTGTGCTCACTAAATGTGACTTATAGGGATTTTCGCTACGTAATACCTTTTGTAACTCAAATCGGGCTTTACATATCTCCGGTGGGTTTTTCTTCCTCTATTGTTCCAGAGAAATGGCGGTTACTTTATGAGTGTAACCCCATGGTGGGAGTAATCGATGGATTTTGCTGGGCAATTCATGACCATTCGAGGACATGTGGCAAGCCTGTTAGAAGTAGGAACAGGTTTTCATCCTGAGTTGACCGGGAGAGAGAATATTTATTTGAATGGTTCTATCCTTGGGATGAAACGTAAGGAAATTCGTAATAAATTTGAAGAAATAGTCAGCTTCGCTGAGGTTGAAAAATTTCTTGATACGCCTGTCAAACGCTATTCGTCGGGCATGTACGTCCGGCTAGCGTTCGCAGTCGCAGCCCATCTTGAACCTGAAATTCTTATTGTCGATGAAGTGTTAGCCGTTGGTGATGGCGAGTTCCAAAAAAAATGTCTTGGCAAGATGGATGAAATTTCCAAAGGCGAAGGAAGAACGATCCTTTTTGTTTCCCACAACATGGGCGCTGTACAGAACTTATGTAATAAGGGAGTCGTCCTTGGCGGAGGAAAGGTTCAATTCGCAGGAAAAGTTGCAAATGCTGTTGTTGAATATAACAAGCTGAACAACAAAAATTATGACAGTTGCGATGTGCTTACTCATAATCCAAATGTCTTTTTTTGCGGAGCAGAGTGTCAAGATATAGTAGCCTCTGGAGATGACTGGGTAGTAGAACTCAGTTTTGAGTTTTTACAGAACTTTGGGAAAACTTTTTTTGATTTTGCAGTAGATAGTGCCAAAGGCCAAAGAGTTATCCAGATTTCAAATGGCAAGATGGGAAGGTTTTTTGAAGCATCAGGAAAGAAAAGAGTAACGGTGAAAATTCGCAACGTACACCTGAGTCATGGCCAATATCATGTCCATATTTACATGAAATCGCTTGATGGCCATGTTTTGTACGTAGCAAAAAATATAAAAAACATACACGTAATGGACAACAGGGTCGGGGCAACAGCGATGGCAATCACAGCCTTTGATTCAGAAATTATGTAAGCTTGTGTGTATGAATGTATAGGTGTTTGCTATTTCCCCAAAGCCATATTCTCAGTTGTTCTTTATTGCCTTTAGTTCTATTGGCAGCCAAGGCCAACGCGTTGTGATTGCCACATAAGCTTGCCTGTAATGTCTTATTCTCCTGTCAGCACTGTAATATGTTTGGACAAAGAAATCATGATATCCTGTACAACGAATATCGTGATTATCTAACTGCAAGCCATTGGGTCATATTGATTGTGTGGTTCGCTAAGGACAATTGTGCAGGTCATCTCATATCTCTGCACCATTGCTGAGAATTGCTGCATTTCAGCCTTTTCCATCAAGGCAACCGGCCGAAGTGCTTGATGGAAAAGGCTACGCGTTCCACTACAGGGCGGGGCGTTGAAGCAACGGAGTCGACAAGATCTAGCCTTAGTTGCAGTCCCTGCCCGTTGGCTACCTGAATGGCAAGGCCGGGGCGGGCATTCAGTTCCAGAATCAACGGGCCCTTGTTGGCGTCCAGAACGATGTCCGCGCCAAGATAGCCCAGCCCTGTGACTTCAAAACATTTTGAAGCCTGCGTAAGGCATTCCTTCCAGCGCGGAATCGCAAGATCAACCAGCCGCCTTCCTGTGTCGGGGTGGTTTTCAACAGGCAACCCGTGCTGGATGGCATGAAGCGCCTTGCCGGAACCTACATCTATGCCTGCACCAACGGCTCCCTGATGCAGGTTGGCCTTGCCGCCGGAGTTTGATGTGGAAAGGCGCGCCATGGACATGACCGGATAGCCTTTGTAGACGATGATGCGCAGGTCAGGCACGCCCTGATAGGTGAATTCGTCGAAAATTTCTGAAAATTCGATTTTTTCTTCGATCATTGCCACATCAGGGTTGCCGCCAAGGCTGTACAAACCGCTCAGGATGTTGGACGCATGGCGGTGCAGATCAGCTTCCGTGATCACTTTGCCGTCAGGCCTGATAAAGCCGTCGCCGTCTCTGCCTGTAACAACCATGATGCCTT
This sequence comes from Oleidesulfovibrio sp., assembly GCF_047973035.1. NCBI lineage: Bacteria > Pseudomonadati > Thermodesulfobacteriota > Desulfovibrionia > Desulfovibrionales > Desulfovibrionaceae > Oleidesulfovibrio > Oleidesulfovibrio sp. The sequence goes on along the minus strand of NZ_JBKEBF010000010.1, from coordinate 62,966 downwards.
TGCCGCCGCTACCCTTGGCAGGTTTGATGACAAAGCTGTTATGGCCTTCCATGAAAGGGACAAGCTGCTTTACATGTTTTTGCACGCGCATGACGCCGATGAGCTTGGGCACAGCCAGTCCAGCCTGTTCGGCCAGCATCTTGGTTTTCAGCTTGTCGTCTACCAGCGGATAGAGATGGCGGGGGTTATTGCCTGCCACGTAGCGCACATTGCGCATGTTCATGCCGACAATACCTTTCTGTTTCAGCCTGCGGGGCGAAATCAGGCGCAGCATTACATTCTCCCCAGCGGTTCAAAGCGTCGCAGTTCGCTCAGCCTGTAGCCGGTGTAGCTGCCTATGCACAGGATGATTGCCAGAACGACCAGAAGCAGCTCCGGAAAAGCGTAACTGATGTGCTCAACATAACTGTTTGTAATAAGTAGGTACACAAGGCTTGCAGTCAGCAGCGAGCCGCCACCCTGAATGAGCACTTCCTTGGGGCCTTCTTCTTCCCACAGAATGGACATTCTTTCGATGGTCCATGCGATGATGATCATGGGGAAGAAGGATACCAGCAGGCCGAATTCGCTGCCCAGTTTGTAGCTGATGACTGCCAGTGCAAGGTAAATGACGATAACGAAAACCAGTACAGCTGATATTCGTGGCACAAGCAGCAGGTTGAGCCTGCTTAAATACGAGCGTAGCACCAATCCCAGACTGACAACCATGACAAACAGAATCAGGCCTGAGATAAGCGATGTCTGGATGAACGTCATGGCGATAAGGATGGGCAGGAATGTTCCTGATGTTCTGATGCCTACAAGGTTGCGCATGACAACAACAACGAGCGCACCGAAGGGAATCAGAAGCAGCAGCTTGAACGAGTTCTGGAACTGCAGCGGCAGGCTGTAAATGGAAAAGTCCACAAGCATGGACTTGGATTCTCCCAGTCCGGCACTTATGGCAGCCTTGTTGGCTATGATGCTTGTAGTCAGAGACGAAAACTTTACGGCAGAGTCAGAGCCGCCTGTCACTTCAAGCACTGATTCGTTTCCTGTCTGCCATAGCAGGAAGGAGCCGGAATCAAGAATGACGGCTCTAACCGGATCTACCAGCACCCACTCGTCACCTGTTTTAATTTCCAGATAGCCGGTGATGGTTCTGCCGGAAGTGTTTTCATCCAGAAAGAAGCCTTTCACTCTTCTGGATGTTACTCCCGCTTCGTGCAGTATGGTGCGGGCAAGGCCCAGCGGACCGCCGAACTCGTCCTTGTCGTTCAGCAGCAATTGAACACCGGGATTTGCCTCCGGCACATTCAGCATCTGAAGCACGTTGATGGCAATATCCAGCGGCTTGTCGCCCTTACTTTTGGCTTGCCGGACAATTTCTGTTGCCAGCTCTTTTTGTGCAGGCCTGAACGGAGGGAACGGATCGGGTTTATAGTTTTCTTCGACCGGACGCGCATGTTGCGGGTCTTTGCGGTAAATCTGGCTTTGGAAGTAGATTTTTTGCGGGCCGAAGGCCTTGTCTATGCTCCAGATGCCGCGGGTGTGCGTGCCGACTTTTTTTACTTGATAGTCATAGTCGCCCTGCTTGATAACACTGTCTACAGCAACAAGACCCTGACGGTTGTCAGGCAGGTTCAGCGAGACCTCTACAGGTTCTCCGTGGGCAGCGAAGGTTATTTCAGCCTCAACTGTCCAGACGGATACCCGCTGGTCGGGGGACAGAGAAAAACCCAGTCCCCATACCTTGTACACGGTGACTCCGGTTCCAAGTAGAATCAGAACCGCTATGAGAATTATGAAGTGCAGTTTCTTTTTCATTACTGACTCATGGGAGATGTTATATATTCCCGCGAAACATCAACCGCGGCCTTGCCTTCCAGCAGGCTGCGGCCGATCAGAACGGGAAACTTGAATTTTGACCTGTCGGTTAGCGAAAATTCGTTGACAGTGTTGATTGAACCTATCCGGACCCGCAACATGATAATCGGTCGGCGTATGCTTTCTGCACCGTGTCGCTTGATCCGCGCATCCCGTTTGAGAGGTTTTTCAATTGGCTCAGAAAGCTTGCCGTCAGGATACGGGATTGCGAACCTGACCCATTTCTTGCCATCACGCTCAAAACGCTGAATATTGACGGCACTAAGAGAAGACGTTGTCGCTCCTGTATCAATGCGTGCAGGCAGCCGCTTTTTGATATCTGCAAGATACACGTATTCGGCTTCACCAACCAGAACGAGATTGTCTATTTTGACTTCGGCAGGCTTTTGGGGCGGCTTTGGTTTGGGCTTCGGCTCAGGTTTTACAACAGGTTTTTCCGGAGCGGACTTTACAGGTTCAGGTGCAGGTTTTACCGGCTCAGGCTGAACCGCTTCCGGTTTAACAGGAGCGGGCTGTTCCGGCACGGCAGGCTCCAGTACGGGCTGCTTAGGTGCACAGGCCGCCAGTGACAGGGTCAGAATGACAAAAAGTAGTTGAAACAGTCGTTTCATGAATTATTTCCTTAAATATTACTAGGCTGTTTTGCTTTACAAAAGAAAAGCTCTATACTGAGCCGGACGGAGGAAAACAGCTGTTTTTCATAAGCAGAGAGGCGATATATCACGAAAGGCCATGAGTTTAACAAGATTTTTATTTTTTATTGCGACACTGATGCTTATGCAAGTTCATCCGTGTGCTGCCACAACAACTGATTATCAGTCCGTTCCCGATTCTATCAGGAAAATCATCAATATACCAGCAGAGCCGTCTGTAGTGCCAAGCCCTGATGGTGAAATGCTTTTGTTTGCAGAGTACGGGCAGTTGCCTGCGGTGGAAGATCTTGCCAGGCCGACAGTAGGCTTAGCCGGCATTGTTATTGATGCTGCGCGCAATTCCCGCAGACCGCTCAATCTTGCCGTGTCATTATACACGATTGATATGGAGAGCGGAGAGCGGAAAACCGTGACGGGGCTGCCGAAAGAGGCAGGCTTCAGCCATGTTACGTGGTCGCCTGACAGCGAGCATATCGCCTTTGCAGTGTATGAGGAAGGCGGCGTGACGTTATGGGTGGCAGATGCAGATACAATGCAGGCGCAGCGGATTGCGGGCCTGAAGCTTAATGATATTCTGGGGGCTCCGTATGTATGGCACCCAGACGGAGACTTGCTTTTGACACTTGCAGTTCCGGCGGAGCAAGGCCCCAGACCGGAAGTTGCCAAGCATAAGTTCGGGCCTGTCATTCAGGACTCTACCGGTTTTGCAAGGGCGGCCAGAACTTACCAGAATTTGCTGCAGAGCGCGTACGACGTTGCTTTGTTCGAGTACCTGGCCGCGTCTGTGATTGCGCAGGTTTCCACAGACGGAGAAATAAAAACGCTCGGAGAACCCAGCCTGTATAGCTCTTTAAGCCCCTCGCCGAACGGAAAATATTTGCTGACGGAGACCATTCGCCGTCCGTATTCATACATTTTGCCTGTCAGCCGTTTTCCGTATCGGGTCGAGGTGCTTGATATGCAAGGAGCATCTGTACGCCTGATTGACGAACTGGAACTGGCGAATGCTGTTCCCGCAGGTCGGTGGAATGTTCGCACGGGTGCACGTGAAGCTGCATGGAATCCTGCCGAACCTGCCGAGCTGTGGTGGGTGACTGCGCGGGACGGTGGCAAGGCTTCCGCCAACGCCACTATCAGGGACGAACTTTTTGTGTTGAATGCCCCATTTACCGATGAGCCGCGCTCCGTATTCCGCATGCCTATGCGGTTTGAAAATGTGTACTGGGGCGGTGATGCTGTGTTTGCCGCAGGGGTGGATACGCAATCCGGTAAAAAATATGGCTGGATGCTGGAAGAAGAAATGCAGGAGCCAATCAGGCTGGCAACCGGCAGCTTCATGCCGCTTGTAGAATCCGCAGATGGAGCGTTCAGGAAATACCGGCTTATGCCGGATGAAAAGGGCATTTACCTTGCCGACAAAAGGCAAGGCGCTTTGCTGGGGTATGACATCCGTACAGAATCGAAGAAAATTCTCTGGACGGGTGACGAGAGCGTGAAAGAATCGGTAATCCGCCCTCTTGAAGACGACAAAGAATTTCTTGTTCGCAGCGAATCGTTTACCAGTCCGCCCAATTACTACATTCGCACGAAAGGAAATAAAAACGTACGCGCGGTCACGGCATTTGAGCATCCGGTACCATCGCTGCTTAAAGTGCAGAAGAAACGGCTTGAATATACTCGTGCCGATGGTGTGCGGCTGGCGGGAGATCTGTACCTGCCGCCGGAGTATACGGTTGAGGATGGCCCGCTGCCGACTCTGATCTGGATATATCCCAGAGAATACAAAAATAAAGCTGCAGCGGAAAAAGCGCTGGAAAAAGAAAACAGTTTTATGCCGCTGGGGCGTACGTCCCGCATGTTCTGGCCGCTTATGGGCTATGCCTTGCTGGACAGTCCGGCCATGCCGATCATCGGCAGCAACGGCACTCAGCCCAATGATACGTTTTTGAAGCAGCTTGAGATGAACGCCGAAGCAGCCGTTAGTGAACTTGTGCGTACCGGTGTGGCGCGCGCCGACAATATTGCCGTGGGCGGACATTCCTACGGAGCGTTTGCAACGGCAAACCTGCTGACGCACACCTCGCTGTTTGCGGCAGGTATTGCCAGAAGCGGGGCTTATAATCGTTCATTGACGCCTTTCGGCTTTCAGCATGAACATCGCTCGCTGTGGAAAAATCCAGAATTGTATAAAAACATGTCTCCTTTTTTTCATATTTCCAAGATCAACAGTCCCGTACTGATCATTCATGGCGACCACGACCAGAATGCCGGAACGCATCCCGAACAGTCCGTGCGTCTGCATCAGGCGCTGGTCGGGCTGGGAAAGACGTCCCGACTGGTTCTGCTGCCGTATGAGGGACATTCGTACTACGGGCAGGAATCCGTCATGCATGCCATATGGGAAATGACGCGCTGGCTGGACAGTCACCTTGAACCGCTTAAGGAACAGCCTCAATCTGCAGGATCTGAACCTGTGAATGCACAACCAGATACGACAATACAACCGCATGCAGCACCTGTGCAGGTTGAAAAGCCGAAGCCGGCAAGGGTAGAACCGCAAGCGGAAGAGAATGCGGAGCACCGGTCTGTACAGCCTGAGCGTCCGGCACAGGCAGAAAAAACGGAACATGCCGCCAACGCAACTCAGACGTACTGAGACTTTTTTGCTGCGACGTATTACCGGCAGGACAACAACCCGTTGTTCTGCCATTTTTTTGCGCACCTGAGATACTTCCAACACAATTTTAAGGAATGTATTTTAAAAAGGTCGCGCCTTGCGGACAGACAATCTTTCCCGTATCATTTAGGATTACATAGCAGGGTATGTCGGGTGCAACATATCTATATCGCAGAGATTGGGTTCGCCTGATGAACTGCATCATCAAAGCATTCTCTGCCTGTAAAAGTCGACACACTGCAAAAATAATAAAGGGATATAATCGTGAACGCTAACAGTAACAATCAAAAGACCGAGACACATGAAGGCAGACCGGACTGGTTCCATCTGGAAGTACATCCCTGGGTGTTTTTCGGTTCAGCGGCGCTGATTATTCTTTTTGTGGGAATTACCATCGTCTTTCAGCATTTTCTGGGCAACGTGTTTCAGGCGATGCAATCCTACATGTCCACGTATGCCGGATGGTTTTTCATTGCCACAATGAATATTGTTCTTTTGTTTGTTCTGCTGCTTATTGTAAGCCGCTTCGGCGATATCCGGCTGGGCGGGCCGGATGCGGAGCCGGAATTCAGCACGCTGGGCTGGTTTGCCATGCTGTTTTCCGCCGGTATGGGCATCGGCCTGCTATTTTATGGTGTGGCGGAACCCATGTTTCATTATGTGGCTAACCCGCTGACAGAGCCGGGCACGACAGACGCTGCCAGAAAAGCAATGGATATCACCTTCCTGCACTGGGGCCTGCACCCGTGGGCAGTGTACACCATTGTCGGTCTGGCTCTGGCGTTCTTTTCATTCAACAAAGGGTTGCCGCTTTCCATCCGTACCGCATTTTATCCTGTTTTCGGTGAACGTATTTACGGCCCTATCGGCAATATCATCGATATCATGGCCACCGTTGCCACGCTGTTTGGTGTGGCCACCTCGCTTGGACTTGGTGTGCAGCAGGTGAATGCAGGGCTCGACCATCTTTTCGGGGTGGGACAGTCCACCACCATTCAGGTGCTTTTAATTGCAGGTATCACCGCCATAGCAACATGGAGTGTTGTCAAAGGGCTGGATAAAGGTATCCGGCGTCTTTCTGAGCTGAACATAGCCCTTGCTGCCGCGCTTGCGCTTTTTGTGCTTATTCTGGGGCCCACGCTGTTTATTCTTAACGGTACGTTGGAAAACATCGGGTATTATATTCAGTTTCTGCCGCAGCTTTCCACGTGGAACGAAACCTATGAACACACGCAATGGCAGCACGGCTGGACAATTTTTTACTGGGCATGGTGGATTGCGTGGTCGCCGTTTGTGGGCATGTTTATTGCCCGTGTTTCCTTTGGTCGTACCATCCGCGAATTTATTCTGGGCGTGTTGCTGGTGCCCACGTTCATTACATTCCTGTGGATAACCATTTTCGGTAACACTGCGCTGAATATAGAAATGTTCGGTGGCGGCGGTATTGCCACTGCCGTGCAGGAAAATTTGCCCGTTTCACTTTTTGTGTTGTTGGAGCACTTCCCGCTCAGTTCCGTTACATCTGCTTTGGGTATTGTCGTCATAGTCACGTTTTTTGTGACGTCATCCGACTCCGGATCAATGGTTATCGACATCATTACCTCCGGCGGCGACCCGAACCCGCCTGTGCTTTCCCGTCTTTTCTGGGCCTTGCTGGAAGGGGCAGTGGCTGCTGCGCTGTTGATGGGCGGCGGACTGGTGGCCCTTCAGACGGCAACAATCACAACAGGGTTGCCCTTTGCTGCAATCCTTCTGGGCATGTGCTACTCTTTACACAAAGGGCTTAACGAATACACCGGCCCGCAGGAGTTCACTCTGGATCTGGGCAAAAAGCCTGCCCGATTCCGCGTTAAACGTAAGCCGGTACTGGACAGGACCTTCGGAAGACGCAAGCTCTGGTAACAGTCCGCCTGAAGGTCGCAGACCACGGAGGCGTTATGCGCCGGTTTGTCATTACGCTTTTTTGCTTTTTGTTTTTGGCTACCTCGTACTCCATTGCCGGAGAACGACCGCTGACCATTGCCTATGTTGAATGGTCGTCTATTGCCAGTGCCAATCTGGTGCAGGTTGTCGTGCAGGAAGAGCTTAATGTGCCATGCCGCATTGTGGCAACAGATGCTGAAAACATGTGGCGCATGGTGGCAACCGGAAAGGCTGACGTAATGCTTTCGGCATGGTTGCCTGCTACGCATTCGACCTACTACGACGAGTTCGGCGCGCAGATGGAAGACCTTGGCCCTAATCTTAAAGGCACCAGAACAGGTCTGATTGTGCCTAAAGTGACTGCGGGCAGGTTTACCGCCGGAACAGGGCTTCGTAATCGTCCCTACATTACAACGGAAAGCATCCCTGGCCTGCTGAAGGATGCTGAGAAATACAACCATCGCATTATCGGCATCGACTCTGGTGCCGGTGTGATGGAAAAGACACGGACAGCGTTGAAGGAATACGGACTGGAAGGTTCGTTCCGGCTGGTGGAAGGAAGCGAAGTCTCCATGATGGCAGAGCTCAGCCACGCCATCAGACATCAGCGCTGGATTGTGGTTACCGGCTGGCTGCCGCACTGGGCTTTTGCCCGCTGGCAGCTTGAGTTCCTTGAAGACCCGAAAGGCGTGTACGCCGATGGCGGCAATATTCATACTTTTGTGCGCAAAGGGTTAAAGGAAGACCAACCGGAACTGTATGCCTTGCTCGATAGTTTTTACTGGACTCCTGAAGACATGGGGCAGCTGATGCTCTGGATTCAGGACGATAAGGGGCTTTTTCCCTACGAGAAGGCACAACGCTGGCTTCGTACGCATCCGGAGCGGGTAGCAGGCTGGCTGCAATAACAGACGAACTTTGGAGATTATTCTCATATGCTTCAGGATATTCATTTACGCTATCGCAACGGCTGCATGAAGCTGTTTCGCATGGATGAGCAGAAACATCTTGTTTTTGTTGGGACAGCGTTTGTTGTTCACTCGGAAGGGTACCTGCTGACAGTCGCACACCCTGTCTCGCAGGATGATACGCTGATGGTGGTTCCGCCGGAGGCAGAAGATGACTTTTTGCCAGTAAGCAGTGAAGCGCTTACCGCGATACCGGTTCGCGTGGCGCAGATGGATAAAGAGCGCGATCTTGCACTGCTGAAGTTTACGGACAAGGTGGAGATAACCACGCCTGATCATCTGATAGGCGTACCGGAAAACGCCACAGTCGGTAGCGGAGTCGCATGCCTTGGTTTTGCGTTCGGTTTTCAGTGCATTTATACGCAGGTGCTGCAGCAGGCTGTAGTATGCGCGAAAATGCGCTCCACCAACGGTACAAATCTGTTTCTTTTTGACAGCCGCGTACATGACGGCTCCCGCGGGGGGCCGCTTGTCAGCAACGATGACGACCGCGTCATTGGTGTTGTTACGGGCCGTTTTGACCCGCTTGAAGCTACACCGGTAATAGAAGGCGAAAAGCCTATGCCTACAAGCTTTTCGTACGCGGTATCTATCGAGTACGCTGTGCCCATGATGGAAAAAGAAGGACTTGATGTGATCTGATGCGGAGCGGGTGCCGTAGGTGCACCTCCGGTATACGGGAGCGTTTTTTGTAACAACGATATGTTGTCGCGATACTGAACTCTCTTGTGTCCGTCGTATCCGGAACCTCAATGGATTGTTATCGCGTTGTTATATCAGCCCGTTCAGAAATGAGCGGGCTGATTTTGTTTGCGGTGCACTTATTCCCGTAGCCTATGTGTTTCTTTTATGGTGAGTATATGTTTTGCGATTCTGAAGTGTTACAGAGAAAGGGGACTTTCCCGCATGGTGGTGCGGACGCACTTTCCAGCCTGCACCGTTTGTTTTCGGGGGCGGTGCAAAGGTTGACACTGCCGGTGCTGGCGCATACAGACCGCAGGCGCGTATCTGTCGGCAGAAGGTTTGGCTGGCAGAAGCAGGCTTCTGCCGATGTGGTTCAGAAAGCTGTGCAGATATTTTTTTGCCTGCCGATGCGGATTAAGAATATACACCGCACAGTTGTGCGGAGAACCTGCATTTTCAGGATTTGTATTTTGCGGTGGTATGCTGGTGCATTGCAGCATGCTTGCGTTGCTTTTCAGCGGCAGTGTATTCTGAAGATTGCTCGGGCTTGTGCCAGGCTGTTTTTGCTCTGTCATTATAATAAGAGACAGGATTATGAAAAAGAAACGGGATCAGCGTTTTATACAGGCTAACAAAGAGGCTGTTTTTGCTCTGGGAGTGTATGCTCTGTATTTCTTGTGGTGGTACTTTTGTGCTTACGGGATGGGTGACGGCGATCCGGAACAATACAACTATGTGCTGGGACTGCCGGAATGGTTCTTTTACAGTTGCATAGTGGGGTATCCGCTTATCACACTGGTGCTTTGGGGGATTGTCCGGCTGTTTTATAAAGAAATGCCGCTGGATGACACCACGGAAGATTCTTCCGATGCTGATGCAGAGGGAGGACGCTCATGAGCGGCTCGCTGACGGCGATAATACCTGTAGTGTTGTATCTGGCATTTTCTTTTGCCGTTGCGTTATGGGCGCGCAAAAAAGCCGCGGCACAGGCCACATCACAAGGCGTGCTGGAAGATTACTATATAGGCGGCCGCAGCATGGGCGGCTTTGTGCTGGCTATGACCATCATCGCCAGCTACACCAGCGCCAGCAGCTTTGTGGGCGGTCCGGGCGTTGCCTACCGTCTCGGGCTGAGCTGGGTGCTGCTGGCCATGATTCAGGTGCCTACAACGTTTCTTACACTGGGCGTGCTGGGTAAGCGTTTTGCCATAGTCGCCCGCAAGACGAATTCCGTGACATTGGCTGACTTTTTGCGGGCCAGATATAAAAACGACACCGTGGTGAACCTGTGTTCGTTTGCGCTGCTTATTTTCTTTATGGCGGCGATGCTGGCTCAGTTTATCGGCGGTGCCAGACTTTTTCAGGCCGTTACCGGCTACCCGTACATGGTCGGTCTGATCCTTTTCGGCATTACCGTGGTTCTGTATACCGCCGTTGGCGGTTTTCGGGCGGTGGTCATTACCGATGCGTTTCAGGGTATCGTTATGGTGGTAGCCGTGGTGGTGGTCCTGCTGGCTGTAATCAACGCCGGTGGCGGCATGGAACAGTGCATAACCACCCTGAAAGAAATCGATCCGGGCCTTATCACTCCCACAGGGCCGAAAGAAGCAGTACCCCAGCCGTTTATTCTGTCGTTCTGGGTGCTGGTGGGACTGGGTGTTATCGGCCTGCCTCAGACCGCCCAGCGCTGTATGGGCTACAAAGATTCCCGCGCCATGCATAACGCAATGGTCATAGGCACACTGCTCATAGGCTTTATGATTCTGTGCGCGCATCTTGCCGGTACGCTTGGCAGAGCTGTAAGGCCCGACCTGCCCGCGGGCGACCTTGCCATGCCGTCGCTGATTGTGGACTTACTGCCGCCTTTCTGGGCCGGTGTTTTTATTGCTGGCCCGCTGGCAGCAATAATGTCCACTGTGGACTCCATGCTGCTGCTGGCTTCCGCCGCCATTGTAAAGGATTTGTACGTTCACTACCGGTACAAGGGCGATGCTTCCAGATTAAAGCCCATGACCATGAAGAAGATGAGCCTTGCCAGTACGTCGGTAATCGGTGTGCTGGTATTTCTGGCAGCCATAGAGCCGCCGGATCTTCTTGTCTGGATCAACCTCTTTGCCTTTGGCGGGCTTGAAGCTGTCTTCCTGTGGCCCATAGTGCTTGGCCTGTACTGGGACAAGGCAAACGCCGCAGGGGCCATTGCGTCCATCATTACAGGTGTTGCGGTGTTCATCTGCCTGTCTGTGGCAAAGCCTGCCATGGGCGGCATTCATGCCATTGTACCCACCACGCTGGCTGCGCTGAGCGCTTTTGTGGCTGGCGCATACTTCGGCAGGCCGCCCGACAGGGCCACAGTTGCTGTGTTCCGCGGAGAGTTGTAGCGATACCGGCTGCCGCGAGTGCGTACTTAAAATACATAGCCCCGCCTGATTCTGTATGAATCCGGCGGGGCTTTTTTATACGGTTTAAAAGGGAGTGAAGCAGGACTCATAAGAGGGTGCCTGCGTGAACGCATTGACTACAGCACGGACCGCACAAGGCAGACCATGCCCGCAAGCGTGATGATAAAAAGCAGAACGCGTCTGAAAACCTGCTGGTTGATATGGCGTACAACGGGAAAGGCCAGCAGCGTACCGATCATTGTAGCAGGAATGCCGTACATGGCGTAGCTGAGCACAGTCTCAGTATACATGCCTGCGCTGGCTTGAAGAATGCAGGTCATGGTTGCTCTTGCAACAAAGAAAACACCAAGAGTGCCCAGAAACACTCTGGGGCTCCATCCGGCATACAGTCCGTATGCGCCCACGGGGGGGCCGTCAAACGAAATTGTCGTGCCCAGTAAACCGGCACCGAATCCTGCCAGACTGCCTTTGCTCCATGATTCGCCACTTTTTGTGCTCACTTTGTATGTGCACTGCCAGTACACATAAAAAAGCAGCAAAAGCCCCACCCCGCCCTGCAGCATGGCGCCGGAGACTATCTGCAGGATATAAAGCCCCGCAAAAGCCCCTGGCACACAACCAGCAATCATAGGCCGCAGCGCAGAATAACGGCAGTGTCTGAAATGCATAAGTGCAATGCTGATGTCCATTACAAGAGTGAGAATGCAGCTGAGCGGTATCACAACGTGCATAGGGATAAACGTAGCCACTACGGGCAGTGCCACCATAGCACCGCCTACGCCGCTGACGCCGGATACAAAGCCTGCAATCATCCACATACCGAAAACAAGCAGATGAAGAAAGTCAGGCATTTCTGATACCTGCCCTGTCGTTCTGTTTAGTGGTTGCAAGTTGCTGCTCGCACTGCTCCAGCGAACCGTAACCTAGCTTTTGCATCAGCAGTTCATAGCGCTGGCGGGTAAGGTTGCGCTGCTCATAACGGGCTGTGGTTACGCACGCTGCATAAGCTGCCAATGTTGCGGGTGAGTACGTCTGCAATTCACATGAAAGGTAGAGGCAAAAGCTGTGGTGCCCGTCAGGGTGGACAGCATGGGGAAATTGTGCGGCAACTTCTTTTCTCCATGCGCTTTCAGCCTGAACGATGTCCTGTATGGCGGGAGCATTGCTCAGTTGCGGAATAAGACCTTCCATCAGCGCATATTTTTCGGTCATGAGGTTGCGCCCATGCCGTCTCGCCTGCGTAAGGTCGTTCAGATATGATTGTAAAAAATCGACGGAAAGCACTGCATGCGTGATTTCACGCATAATGCGGAAAGATTCGGGTCGTTCCTGACACGGCGATATCCCGCCGCGATTATTCACTTCCAGAAACATAGCCAGTTCAAGCACTATGACAGATTCGAGAAGCGAGTTATTAGATGTGTTCATCAGAATACCTTTTCCAGAATGATATGCTTCAGACGACTACAAGGTCGCCGGAAGGAGGGCCTTTTACTCCTTTGCGTGCTTAGATGGAAGTGGTTTTTATTCTTTTAGTTACAGTGTGTTATATTTTGTTTTTATGTCACACCCAGATGGCCTGCCGCAGCCCGTGGCGTTCTGGATGATCATTGAAAAACGGAACCTGATTGCAACGTATGAGGGGGGTGGCGCATGTTTGCGTAGGTAGAGCAATTTTGCTTATTGCCGTGCTGTCTTGCTATACTGTAGCATCGTGCTAACATGTTGAATTATTGACGGATATCTGTCTTGCTGGTGGTTGAGGCCGGTGCATGAGGAAAAAACAGCCTTAGCGTGGGACGCACAACATGAGGCATCGGTGATGCTTCAGGTGCAAGGTTCTTACTGGCGGGAGCTTCGTCTTGTTTGCAATGGTAAACGCACGCTGGACAGCGGGAATGTGGACAGATACGTGCGCCGGACATAAGGCGTTACTCTTGTTACGTGTCAGGATGGACTTCTTTTTGTAAACTGAACGGCTATGGACACAGGAGGCAAAGATGATTTTTGGTGTTGAAGCAAGCCCCCGAAGTGGAGGCAACTCTCATAAACTGCTGGAAGCTGTGCTTGGCGGCGCTCAGGATGCCGGAGAACGTACAGAAGCGGCGCATCTGCGGGATTATAAGTATGAGCCGTGTGTCGGCTGTGAGAAGTGCCGGAAAGATAAAATCTGTACCCGTTTTCAGGACGGCATGACTTTGCTGTATCCGCGCATTATCGAAGCCCGAGGGCTGGTGCTTATTTCTCCGGTGCATAACTACAATGTCACCGCGTGGATGAAAGCATTTATAGACCGTCTGTACTGTTTTTATGACTTTAACAATGAGCGGCCGCGGGGTTGGTCCAGCCGCCTTGCAGGTCAGGGGCGAAAAGCAGTCATCTGCGCCATTGCAGAGCAGGCCGACAGGCGTGACATGGGCTTTACGCTTGAAGCAATGCGTATGCCCCTTGAAGCCTTAGGCTATGACGTGGTGGAAGAAATTGCCGTGTTGCGGCTGTTTGACAGGGGGATAATTGCACAGCACGAAGACAGGATGGCACAGGCTAACAAGGCAGGCCGGATACTGGCAGAAAGCCTGCGGGGTGGTTAAGAGCTGTTCAATATTGCTTATAGGGAGCGGGGAGCGCAGTGCCGCAATCTTAGCCTGCTTGCAAGCCCGCTTTTAGTGCTGAATAGCGTTTAATATAAAAGCAAACTGTCATTGCGGGGGAAAAGCGTTGATGAAGGGAGGCGTTACTGTAAAAGTTCTAGCTTAATCAAATTCATGTCTAGTTTCAGTCGCAACGCCATATTATAGAATACGGAGGTGTAGGTGGATACCGAAAGCAAACTCAGGCATGGACAGGCCATGTCAATGCAATGGGTCGGATATTTGTTAAGGCAAGTTATAGCAGATATTGATCATGGTGGAGCTAATACCATTAATATTTTAAAACATGCGCGGTCTGTAGATAGTTCAACAGGCCTGATTCCTCTTAAAGCAGGTTGTACATATGTTGAACAGTTTTTTTTAGCATTTGCCATTGAACTAGGACTCAAGGCCTTGCTGTTGGATGAAGGGGTAGCTCCACCTTTTAAGCATGATTTAAGTTACTTGTATAATACACTCACCAAAGATACAAAAGAACGTCTGCAAACTGCTATGGATAGCATGGCCCCAACGCTAGATATGAGCATTTTTTTTCAGACCCACAAAGATGATTTTATTAATTGGCGTTATTTAGAAAATATTGAATTGCAAGAAACTGCTCCACAAGAGTTACATTTGGTCATTTGCGCAATACTTGATGTTTATAACAAAAACACCGTACAGCATAACAACTGCCCCTCTGGCTGACTATCAGATCATGTTTTAGCCACTACACTTTACTATAAAAAGCGCAGCCCGACAGGCAGGATGCGCACTCTGCTATGCTTGTTTTCATTGTCTTGCTACGTCATGCCGCAACGACGAGATGGAACTGTATAACGTTACTTTTGAACCCCGTACTTCTGCATCCTCAAATAAAGTCGCTTGCGCGGAATGCCAAGGTATTGGGCTGTTTTTTCTATTTTACCGTTGTTGCGGGCCAATGCTTCGATGATGACGTTCTTTTCGTAGTCTTCAACCAGTTCATCCAGCGAAGCAGCCTCTGCAGGCAGGCTTATGGATGAAACTGCGATTTCTTCTGTAGCCAGATCAATCGGCAGCCCCAGCACTAATTGCTGCGCGACATTGCGCAGTTCGCGCACATTCCCAGGCCAGGGGTACTGCTGCAGACGGAGCAAAGTTTCCTGATCCAGTTCCGGTACCGAGGTGTGGAACCGTTCAGCCATTACTTTCATGAAATGTTCCAGCAGCAGGGGCACGTCGTCCGCTCTGTCGCGCAAAGGCGGAATGACAATGCGGGCAACGTTGAGCCGGTAAAAGAGGTCTTCGCGGAACGTGCCTTCCCGCACAGCCTTATGCAGCCCTATTTTGGAGGCTGCAATAACCCGAAAATCAACAGGGATCGTCTGGTTGCTGCCCACGCGTTCGACAACCCGCTCCTGCAGAGTCCGCAGCAGTTTTACCTGTACGTCCATGGGCATGGATTCGACTTCATCAAGGAACAGGGTGCCCCCTTGCGCCAGCTCGATTTTTCCTATGCGCCGGTTGACTGCATGGGTGAACGCCCCTTTTTCGTGCCCGAAAAGCTCGCTCTCAACCAGATTTGCGGGAATGGCACCGCAGTTAAGCGCAACAAATTTGCCCGCGCTGCGATTGCCGCATTCATGAAGCGAGCGTGCGGTAAGCTCTTTACCTGCACCGGTTTCTCCCACCAGCAATACATCCACATTGATGGCGGCAAGGCCTGCTACGGTTGTCCGCAGCTGGCATATCTGCGGTGAGGTACCCAGAATCCGGTTTTCAAGTCCGGTTTTGGTGGCCAGCTGCTCCTGCAGGTTCTGGTTTTCCAGCGCCAGCCTGCGGGCATCCAGCGCGCGTCTGGCAACGTCGATAAGGTATTCCGGCGGTGCTGGCTTTTCCAGAAAATCATAAGCACCTGAACGGATGGCTTCCAGCGCCATCGGCACATCACCGTGCCCTGTAAGGATAATCACCGGCAGCTCGGGGGCGATCTCATGGATTTTTTTCAGCAGCATCAGCCCGTCCATGCCGGGCATTTTTACATCACTGATGACAACACCGAGCCAGTCAGGATCTATATGGGGCAGTACTGCCAGAGCAGAGCTGAATGTGCGGATGGCGTATCCTTCCAGCTCAAATGTCTGTTGGCATGCCTGCCTGATTTCCGCTTCGTCATCGACGAGGAATATTTCACCTATCGGGGTCATTAGCTTTTTTCAACCTTCTGAAATGACAGTGAGAACTTTGTTCCGCCGGTTTCCGCATCCGCCGCTTTAATCTCACCTTTCATGTCTTTTACGATGTTGTATGAAATTGAAAGCCCCAGACCCAATCCTTTACCGATCTCTTTGGTGGTGTAGAACGGGTCAAAAATGGCCTCTTTGACCTCTTGCGGGATGCCGGGGCCGCTGTCGGTAATCTCAATTGTCAGGTCTGTGTCGTTGTCAATAATATCAAGTGTTATCAGTCTGTTCTCGAGCGGCTGCTGAGATACTGCGTCTATGGCGTTGCCGAGAATATTAACCAGCACCTGTTCAAGACGGATATCCTCTGCGCTTACCATCTGAGGGGCGTCGGTATAGCGTTTTTCAATGGTGATGCTGTCCTCTGCTATGCGCCGGTCAAACAGGTATAGCGCATGTTCGATGGTCGGCACCACATCAACTGGTTGCAACTTGTTGGACGGCAGTCTGGCAAACGACTTGAGGTGATTGATGAGCTTTGCCATACGCTCGCTCAGGTCACTTATTTTGTGTATATTTTCTTCATGTACGTCCAACTGGCCCCGTTGCAGCAGCAGCTTGGCATTGTGCAGATAATATCTGATGGCTGAAAGCGGCTGGTTCAGTTCATGAGCGATGCCCGCAGACAGTTGCCCCAATGCCGCCAGCTTGCCTGCCTGCACCAGTTCATCCTGAACTCTGCGGCGTTCCTTTACTTCCTGACGCAGCTTGGCGTTGGTGTGACTCAGATATTCGGTTTTCTGCTGCACTCTGCGGCGCAGCAGTTCTTCCGCTTCTTCGCGCTCGCTCACATCGTGAATGGTTATCATCAGGTTTTTCCGGGCACGCTGCTGGATGGACCGGATGACAACTTCAACGGGAAATTCTGTCCCGTTGCTGCGGAAGCCCCGATAGACGCTTTGAATCTGGTCATATTCTCCGTCAAATGCTTTCATGCAGGCTTCTTTTACAGAGGCAGAATCATCTTCAGCCACAAATTCCAGCAATGAACGTCCGGACATGCCGCGTTCTTCCGCTGCAAACAGTGTTGCTGCCATAGGGTTGAAGAATCGTATTATACCGTCAGAGTCTGCAATGATAAGACCTACGGCTGCGTTATCGATGATAGCCTGCGCATTGGCATTTTCAACGGCTACGGCGGTATCGCGGAAAACGCGTAACGCTGCGGTCATCTGACCTATTTCGTCTTTGCTTTGCTGTGGTACGGGATGAGCCAGATCGCCACCTGCAATGGCCTGCATACTGTTGGCCAGCGCATTCAGTCGGGCAACAATGCTGCCGCGTACATAAAACCACATTACGCTGGCAGAAATAACCAGACTGAGGAAGACAAGCCCCAGTTGATACCAGCGCGCCCGTTCAAGCTTTTGCTGCGTGACAGCCGCTGATTCCAGAGCCTGTTTTTGTGTACGGGTGACAATTGACCCGACTGATTCGCGCAGCTGGCCTACAAGTTGTCTGTTTTCCGTAAGGATCTGCTGGCCGGTCACTTCACTGGTGATTATCGCTTTTTTCAGAGCAAAAATGCCATCCGGCCCGTCAGCCAGTAGGAAAATTTCATTCAGTAACTGGCGCAGAGTCAAGGCGCTGGCCCCGCCTGAGAATTCTTCCAGATTAAGCTTCAGCGAGGTTGTAGTATCACGGGCGAGCGCAGCAAGGTTATCCACCTGTGCTTCGTGTTGCGAGGATGATGTCTGCAGCAACAGACTGACAAGCATATCCCCGTTGCTGCCGATGCTTTCAATAATGTTCTTGGCTTTTCTGTTAGCCCGCAGGCGGCTCAGGAATAATTTTTCGGCACGTTGCCCTTTTGCTTCTGACAACCGTTCGATTTCAGCATCAAGGTTGTAATTCAGGTCCTGACTCAACGGCTCGATTTCGCCCAGCATGTCTGTATACAGCCAGCGCAATCGTTCCATGCGTCTTGCCATTTCTTCTTCGTACCCCAGACGGGCCGCAACCACATTCTGCAGCGCGGTAAGATTTGTCCGCAATTTATGTAAAAGGGTATCCAGCTCTGTCCGCAACTGAGGATAAGCCCGCTCAAGTTGCTCAATTTCAAGCCGGAAGTGCCGCAACAGTGTATCCAGTTCGCTTCTGATGTGTGCCTGAGATTCTTCATCCGTGGCAGAAGCCAGATTGGGCGCAATAGCCATAATCTGCCCGCTGGTTTCGGCAAACTCTGTCACCTGTGCCAGTTCGGGCAGTTGTTTTTGTGTGATCGTTGCAAAAATGTCGCTGGAATTTTCCAACAGGAAAAGTGCGATCATAACAGCTGCAACGGTTACGGCTGCACTGGCACCGAAGGCTAACAGCAATCTGGCCCAGATGCCGTGAAAAAGAGGAAAGCGTGTGCTCATTATTGGGTACTAGCCTTATCAAGCAATTCTTTAGCTTTGCTCAGCCGCTCCTGAATAAAAGTCTGCCATTGTAAGATTTGTTGGTGCCTTTCAGGACTGACAGGGTAGCCCAGAGACGGATCGGCAAAGATTTTAGTGAATTCAGGATCGCGGCTTTGTTCTTCTGTTACCGGCACTGCGGCAAGCAGACTGTGTATTCTGTCAAAAAGGGCGGTGTCTGTATTTCCGGCGGCACGCTGCTTTTTTTCAAGCGTGATCAGACGCTTCCATAAACGCCTGCGCTCCAGAAGTCTGTAGGTGATCATCTCGTCAAAAAGCTGGTTAACCAGACTATACCGCAGCTGTGAAAGATATGCATCGTATGGGCGTGATTTGCCAGACTTAATAAGTTTTAGCAGCGGGTGCGAATCAAGAGTGCCGTTTTCATACATGGCTTTGGAAACCGGCAGACGGTTAATGTCCCGTTTCAACAGCAGCTTTTGCCCCTCCGGAGAAAGGAGGAAGTCAATGAACAGTTCGGCTTCAAAAGGGTTTATGCTGTTTTTCAGAGCCGCTACCGTGGCAGGCGCAAAAAATGCGGGTTCGCCATACCGGAAGTCGATGTCATCGCGCCCTTTGGGGCGACCAAGCATGTCGATGACAAGCCCCAGCCCGAACATGCCGCTTTTGACACCTTCCGTAACGCTGAAGCTGCGTGCGGAAAGGGTTATCAGGTTGCCCGACATACGGGTCAGATGTGCCCATCCTTCTACCCAGCCCATACCCTGCAACATGCTTTCCACAATAAGGTGAGTGGAGCCGGAATGCGAGGGTGCGGACATGGAAATATGGTTGTAATAGCGCGGTTCGTCGAGCTGGCTCCATGCCGACGGGCCTGTCAGCTTTTCGCGTGTAAAGTAGGTTTTGTTCCACATCCAGCCCACACCGGAGACTGCAAACCCGTAAAAGTAGCCTTCCGGATCATCTACGGGAAAATCATTAAGAAAAATCGTGCTGTGCCTCCGGCCGCTGGGGGGACGCCGCAATACTCCTGCTATCTTTAAAATTTCAAAAGCATCAGGGGAAGAGGACCAGAACACATCAAACTGCCTGTCGTTACCTCTGCGCAGCTCCGCTATGGCCGATGTTGTTTTTTTGTTCAGAATCGAGACGTTGATGTCCGGATACAGCTCGCTGAATCTCTGCACAAAAGGTTCATAAAAAGAAGGAGGAAAAGACGTTATTATCTGCAGGCGCGAAGGGCTCTGTGCAGCAAACGCTGTTGCAGCACAAAAACTCAGTCCCCACAACGACAGGACCCATATGCCTGCAATCGCTGTCATAACGGGACGTGTAAAGGCTCTCATCCGGAAGAGGCCGGTATGCATTGCTTCCTCCTAAACTTAGAAAGGCAGTAACTGGTAATGCAAGAGGCAGGCCGGAGAACGTGAAAGGTCGTATCGGAATAGCAGACTATGCACAGAAGCGAGATGTTCCCCGTATCGCTGCCGAACCGTAAAGGAAGTTTCCGAGCTTGGTCAAGGCGGCTGTTTTGTGCCAAACCTGTTGTTTTTCTACAGTTGAATTGCGGCAACCTTCTTTAGTTGCGGCATGTTACGCACGTGTCTCTATTGGGCCGGAGCTCGCCTCAGGCGCGTTGGCAACGTCTTCAGAACAGAGAAATCAGTACGGCAAGGCAAGCTGAGAGCAAAGCGTTATTGCGGCGCATCATATGCTTGGTGTTGCGGTCTCGTAAGCCAGCGTCAGATGAGGAAAGTCTGCAGAGTTGCCGTATCGTATCCTGTTGAGTTGTCAGGAGATATTCAGATTCCTAGTTGAACAATCAATCATATTGAAAATGGGTCAAATACGGAAAACGGCCGAGTCAGTTTTGACCCGTTGTGTCGGCATGGCAAGGAAGGGAAAGTGCCTTTTTTGAGTTTGATACCTTTAAAAAACAGCATGTTAAATCAGGTTGTACCAATTTGGCACAATCTTTGGACTACAGGCGGGGTGTGTGGGAGCCGTAGCATAGCTGTGAATACGCCAGAGAACAGCAGGTGCTGCAGGTTTTCACCTCATCATGCGGCCGGTTGGCGGTCAGGCGGTCGTACTTGTTTTTTCGGCGCGTTTTCGTGCCGTGAACTTGATTAGGAGGATCTGATGAGGAAACTGCTGGCATTACTTGTAGCAATGGTGTTTGTTTTTCCTGCGTATGCCATGGCTGAATACCCTGAAAAGCCGATCACCATTATCGTTCCGTCCAAAGCCGGTGGCTCTACCGACACTACTGCACGTATTTTCATTAACGCTGCCCAGAAGTACTGGCCCGGCGCTAGCTTTGTAGTGCAGAACGTGCCCGGTTCCGGCGGCCAGAAAGGCTTTGAAGGTATCGCCCGCGCCAAAACCGATGGTTACACCATCGGCATGGTATTCACCACTCAGGTTGTATCTCACGTTGTATCCAAACGTGCACGTTACACCCTGGACAGCTTCCACTTCATGGGCAACACCGTTGATGACCCTGTGCTCATCGTTGTTCCCAAGGAAAGCCCCATTACTGACCTGGCTTCTTTCGTAGAAGCTGCAAAGGCAAAAGAACTGACCGTTGCTGTTAACGGTATCGGTTCCGATGACTTTGTCGCAGCTCAGAAGTTTGAAAACAAAACCGGTGTAAAGCTTAACCTGCTGCCCACCAAAGGCTCTACCGAGCAGAAGGCTCTGATTCTCGGCAACCACTGCGATGCCGCTTTCATGAACCTTTCCCAGATGTACTCCTCTCATAAGAGCGGCTCTGCCCGCGTTCTTGCCCTGCTGACCAAGGAACGTTCTGAAATCATGAACGACGTTCCTACCGCTGCTGAGCTCGGCATTGACGTAGAAATGACCGCAACCCGTGGCTTTGCAGTACCTGCAGGCGTTGACAAAGAAATTCTTGATAAGCTGGACGACCTGCTTGCCAAGGTTAACGCTGACGCCGGCTACATTGCCGACTGCAACAAAAACATTTTCAGCCGTCTGCCCATGAGTGGTCCCGACTTCCGCGCGTACCTTGATGAGCTGCAGGCTGAAACTCAGGCTTTTTACGACAAAAACCCCTGGTAAGAACATATGCCGAAAAAATACGCTGAGTTAATACTTCTTGGCGGATTTTTGGTGCTTGCGGTGCTGCTGTTCAGCAGCACCGCTTCCTACCCGAAATCCGTTCAGGGCTCGACGGCAGAGTATGTACGCTTTCTCGGACTAAGTACCGGTATCCTGTGCGTACTTCAAATTATACTCTCTATGCGGGCCAAAGGTAAGGCAAAGGAAAAGCAGCAGGAAAAGCTGAAAATCGCAGCAGCGCCCAGACCTTTCTGGCTGCTTGTTGTCCTGCTCCTGCTGTACGCTGCCGGATTCGAATTCCTCGGATTCTATCTGGCTTCGGCAATCTTCCTGCCTGTTACTATGGTTATGCTGGGTGCCCGCAAGCCCCTGTCCATTATTCTGACGTCGGGCGGCGTTCTGGGCTTCGTGTACTTTGTTTTTGAAAAACTGCTGGGTGTTTATATGCCTGTCAGCAGTCTGTTTGGATAGGGGACTGATACATGCTTCTTGAGTCATTATCTGCGCTTCTTACGTGGCCTGCACTACTCGCGGTGGTCATCGGCACCGTGTCAGGTGTTGTCGTCGGGGGGATGCCGGGGCTGACAGCAACCATGGCGGTTGCACTGCTTATTCCGGTAACGTTTACACTTGATCCGCTTATCGGGCTTGTCCTTATGGGCGGCGTTTACTGCGGCGCCATGTACGGCGGTTCCATTCCTGCCATTCTGCTGCGCACACCCGGCACTCCTGCCGCGGTTGCCACTGCAATGGAAGGATATCCGCTCACGCAGCAGGGGCGCGCTGGTCTGGCACTTAAAGTGTCCGTTATTTCCAGCTTCTGCGGGGGGGTGTTCTCCACTTTCGTCCTGCTCATCCTTGCTCCGGTACTGGCTATTTTTGCCCTTTCTTTCGGGCCGCCAGAATATTTCCTGCTGGCACTTCTCGGTCTTGCAGGTATCGTATCCATGACTGACGAAGACACTGGTCTTGTCAAAGCCATCATCTCCGGCTTGCTCGGTCTGATTATCGCCGTAGTCGGTACCGACCCCATTTCCGGTATGCTTCGTTACACAGCCGGTCTGACTGACCTGTACGAAGGCGTTGCCTTTATGCCGGTTCTTATCGGTATGTTCTCCATTTCGCAGATGCTGGCACTGACCGGTAAAAAATGTGTTGTGGACAACGCCGCAATGGTAACCGAAATCAAGCGCGAACCCATGCCCAAAGGCCTGCTGCGCTACATCGGTCTTGGTTCCGGTACCGGTACGCTGGTTGGTATTCTGCCCGGTGAAGGTGCAACTATCGCCGCGTTCCTTTCGTACAACGTTGCCAAGCGACGCTCTAAAAATCCTGAACTGTTCGGTAAAGGCAACCCTGAAGGTATCGCTGCTGCCGAAGCCGGCAACAACGGCTGCGTTGGCGGCTCGCTGGTACCCACGCTGACTCTGGGTATTCCCGGTAACAGTGTTGCTGCTGCGCTTATGGGCGGTCTGCTGGTTCACGGCCTGATTCCCGGTCCTGAACTGTTCACCAGATACGGCACCATGACGTATGCGTTCATCTTCTCTCTGTTTATTGCAAACGTCGTGTTTCTGGTGCTGGGCCTGTACATGGCTCCGTACTTCGCCCGTATATCTCTGACTCCTACCGAACTGCTTATTCCGACCGTGTGCCTGTTCTCGGTTCTTGGCTCTTACGCCATGCATAACAGCGTACTGGACGTATTTATCTGCCTGCTGTTCGGTATCGGTGCAGTTCTGCTGCAAAAGACAGGATTCTCGCTAGGCGCGTTAATTCTGGGGCTGATTCTCGGCCCGATTGCGGAAACAGGCTTTGCTCAGGCTCTTATCATGAGCAAGGGCAGCTATGCGATCTTCTTTGAAAGCCCGCATGCAATGGTTCTGTGGGCCTTGACGCTGGCATTAATGGTGCCACCTCTTTATAGTATCTATAAAAAGAATCGCGCCTCTGAGGCGTAATGTACAGGTCCCTGTCCCATCGATGCTTGTCCGGCGGGCTGATGTTCAGCCCGCCGGCGGGGCAGGGGCCTTTTAAAGCAATAACCGCGTAAAAATCGCACTAAGGGAACTGTTATGTCGTTCGGTGGAATATTGCGTAAAAGAACTGGCATTGAACATAAAGTTGATGCCTTTATCGATCTGGTGAGTGAATCCGGGCTTATCTACAAGCGTGGAATCGAAGCGTATACCAGCAAAGATTACGAGACATTTAAAGAAACGCTGGATCAGATCACAGATGTAGAGCGTCATGCGGACGACTTGCGTCGTGCGATTGAAGACTTGTTGTACAGGCGCACGCTTATTCCTGAATCCCGCGGTGACGTGCTTAAACTTATTGAAAGCATGGACTCTCTTCTGGGCCGGTTCAAGGGTTCCATGTTCCGCTTTGAAATCGAGCGTCCCAACTTTCGCGACCACATGATTAAAGACCTGCTGGCGCTGGTGCAGACCGTTGTTGAAGCCGAAGAGGCTGTAACGGTTTCCGTCCGCTCGTTCTTTAAAAATATTTCAGCCGTGCATGACCACCTGCACAAGGTTCCGTTCTGGGAAGCCGAGGCGGATAAGATATCCACCAAACTGCAGACTGCTATTTTCCGTTCTGAAGAGCTTGAGCTGTGTGAAAGCCTGCAGCTTGGCGCTTTTGTACGACACGTGGATGCCATTGCGGATCAGGCAGAAGATATGGCCGACAGTCTGGCAATTTATGTCCTTAAACGTGCATTTTAGGAACTAGCCGTGTCTCTTATATTTCTTTCCAGCGGCCTTTTTCTCGGGTGGTCCTTGGGGGCCAACGACGCTGCCAACGTGTTTGGTACCGCCGTTGGTTCCCGAATGGTCAAATTCAGGACTGCTGCCATCTGCTGCGGTATTTTTGTACTACTGGGTGCAGTTGTCAGCGGCGCGGGCGCATCAGAGACGCTTGGCAAGCTGGGGGCCATTGATGCTCTTGGCGGGGCGTTTGTTGTGGCCTTTGCCGCTGCGGTCAGCGTGTACCTGATGACGCGCGCCAGATACCCTGCCTCGACTTCGCAGGCTATTGTCGGTGCCATCATCGGCTGGAACTTTTTTTCCGGCACAAGCACAGACACGCAGCAACTGACCAAGATTGTCATGACCTGGGTGGCATGCCCGCTGCTTTCGGCAGCTGCCGCCGTCATCTGCTATAAACTTGTCACAACTATTATTCTGCGTTGTAAAATCCATCTGTTCAAGCTGGATACATGGACACGTTACGGGCTGATTATCGTCGGAGCCTTCGGGTCTTATTCCCTGGGCGCAAACAACATTGCCAACGTTGTGGGCGTATTTGTTCCGGTTTCGCCTTTTACCGAAGTGACGCTGTTTAACTGGTTGCACCTTTCGTCCGCGCAGATTCTGTTTTTCATCGGCGGCATTGCCATTGCGGTGGGTGTTTTCACCTACTCAAAAGAAACCATGATGACCGTGGGCGGGGGCATTTTCCGGCTTTCCCCTGTCATGGCGTTTGTTGCTGTGTGGGCGCATTCGGTTGTGCTATTCTTATTTTCTTCCAAGGGCCTTGAGTCTTGGCTGCTCAGTCATGGTCTGCCTGCGCTGCCGCTTGTTCCGGTATCCAGCTCGCAAGCGATTGTGGGCGCCGTTATCGGGATGGGCCTTCTGAAAGGGGGCAGGGGAATCCGTTGGAAAACTGTCGGCGGCATTGCATGCAGCTGGATTGCGGCACCTGTTTTCGCATGCATCATCAGCTACGTATGCCTTTCGATTCTGCAGAATGTATTCCACCAGCGCGTGTACGACGGTGCTGCTGTGGCCAGCGTTCCGCCGGCAGTAGTTGAGTTTCAGGATTCCATCAATAAGGGGCCTGCCCCCTTTAGTACCGCACCGTTGTCCGCTCCTGTGGCAGCGCCACAATTTGATGTAAAAGGATAGGAGGTTTCAATGAAAACTAAAATTATCGCCACCCTTGGCCCCGCATCGACAAATAAAGACATTATGCGTGCGATGGTTGAAAGCGGTGTGCGAATCTTCCGCCTTAACTTTTCTCACTCCAAAGCGGACGGCTTTGTATCTGCGCTGGGCATTATCCGCGAGCTTGAAAAAGAACTGAATATTCCGTTGACGGCGATGGGTGACCTGTGCGGTCCCAAAACCCGTATCGGTGCTGTTGCTGATTCTCCCAGACAGGTGGAAAAAGACCAGCTGCTTTTGCTGGGCGTTCCTGATGCCGATCCGCATGCCGCAGACAAGGTGTTTTTGCCGCTGGATTTCCCTGAGCTGCTCATCGGGCTTGAGGAAGGCATGCGCGTGATTCTTGCCGATGGTCTTTTGCAGTTCAAGGTTGCTCGCGTGATTGAAAAGGACCGTCTGTTTGAACTGGAAGCGCAGAACAGCGGACTGCTGACCTCGAACAAGGGAATCACGTTCCCCGGTAAATTCCACCCCGTGGCTGCTTTGACCGACAAAGACCGCATTGATGTGCGCGAAGGTCTGGAGCTGGGACTGGATGCCTTTGCCCTTTCTTTTGTGCAGACTGCTCAGGACATTCAGGATCTTATTGATGAAATGGATCGTTGCGGTCGCCGCGTTCCCATTATTGCCAAGATTGAACGCCAGAATGCCGTTGATAATTTGGATGCTTTGGTTGAAGTGTGTGATGCGTTGATGGTTGCCCGCGGCGATCTGGCGCTTGAATGCTCGCTGGCAGAGGTGCCCACCATCCAGAAGCGTATCATCCGCGCCTGCCGTCATGCGCAGAAGCCTGTTATCATTGCTACTCAGATGATGCTTTCGATGGTCAACAACGTGGTGCCCACTCGTGCGGAAGCCTCTGACGTGACCAACGCCATGGTAGACGGTGCCGACTGCGTGATGCTGTCTGAGGAAACTGCGATCGGGTCTAATCCGGTTGAAGTTGTCAATACCATTCGCGATATCGCCACGACTGCGGAAGTGTACTATCACGAACGCGCCCAGACTCCGTGGATGCCCAAAGAGGGTTCCAACTCCGGAAAGTATATGGCGTACGCATCGTGCCTGCTGGCGAACAACTTCAAGAGCAGAGCGCTGGTGTGCCATACAGAAAGCGGACTGACTGCGCGTAATATCTCATCGCGCAGACCGCAGCACGACGTGTTCGCGTTGTCCCCCCGTATCAACACGGTGAAGGCGCTTAATTTTGTTTGGGGTGTTAATCCTGTGCTCTGCACGGAAGAAGAAGCACGCCATACAACCAGATTGAAGAACTTTGTGACGGAATCGGAATTGTTTAATTCCGGCGATACGGTGGTTCTCAGCACGCATTCCGTGGATCTGGGACAGCCGGAGCCGTATACCAATAAGATTGAAATCTTTCAGAAATAGCGCAGTCCGGACGTCATGTCAGTTTCGGGGAAAACTCCTCCCTCTCCTGATGTGCATAAAAAAACCAAGGTGATACGATCAGGAGAGCTTCGAAGCGAAGCATGATTAACGGAGTACAGCCTGCAAGCTATTTCATCGGCCCCTTCTGGCAACAGAAGGGGCCTTGCTTTTTTTGTACCCGGCGCCTGATAATCCG
Organism: Oleidesulfovibrio sp.; assembly: GCF_047973035.1. Classification (NCBI taxonomy): domain Bacteria; kingdom Pseudomonadati; phylum Thermodesulfobacteriota; class Desulfovibrionia; order Desulfovibrionales; family Desulfovibrionaceae; genus Oleidesulfovibrio; species Oleidesulfovibrio sp. Next base: position 35,959 of record NZ_JBKEBF010000010.1, on the reverse strand, counting down.
GCAGGATCTGTGCCGGACAGGCTGCTTTCTGTCTGAATTTTGCCATATGCTTGCCTTTGACGGCATGGGGGGATAGAGCGAAGTGCCGCATTGCCGCACATGGTTTGATGGTTCCTCGAATTTTTTTTATGGTGAAGTACTATGACTCCTGCAATCAACACAGCGAAAAAAGCGAAAATTACCTACGTGGTACATGAGTATGACCACGACCCCAATGCCGAATCTTACGGTATAGAAGCCGCAGAAAAGCTTGAGGTGGAACCCGAAAGAGTGTTCAAGACTCTGGTTGTCAGTGATGGCGGCAAAGTCTTGTTTGTAGCCGTTTTGCCGGTTATGCAACACCTTGATTTAAAGCTGTTTGCCAAAGCCGTGGGAGCAAAAAAGGTTGCTCTTGCAGATGTGAAACTGGCAGAGCGGACCACAGGGTATGTTGTTGGCGGGGTCAGCCCGTTGGGGCAGAAGAAAAGACTGCAGACTGTTATCGATGCTTCCGCCGAAAGCTGTCAGACTATGTTTGTCAGCGGCGGACGGCGCGGGCTGGACATAGAGCTGGCTCCCGCGGACCTTGCCATGCTGACGAAGGCAAGCTTTGCTCCTATTGCCAGATAAGCCCTGAAGCGTTTTGTGGAACTGAGCAGTTTTGAATGAAATCGACACCGAAGTGTTGTTTGAAGAATTACAGGAGCTGCATTCCCTGCCGGATGCAGGTGAAATTAATTGACAGCAAAAATACGGAATTTCGTTGAAGGCCGCAGCCGCAAGGGTTGCGGCCTTTTTTTGCTGCATCATGTAACCTGTTTAGTATACACTTTTTTACATTTTTACTGTATGCAGGGTAAGTGCTGCTATAATGCGCGTTTCAGGCTGTGGGGTGCCTGCGTTCTATTGCCGTCTCCTGCGGTACGCGTCATGGCGCAATCGTAACGAATTCGTCTTTTTGCTGACACACCATGCGGTAATGTTGGGATGTTTGTGCCGGTAGTTACGGCATTTTTTAAACCATACACAACGCGAAGAGGTTAGGGATGAAAAGACTGTTGATTCTGTTGGTTCTTGCCGTGTTTGCAACCGCTGGTATCGCACACGCCGAACCTTTGAAACTGCTGACCTGGAAAGGCTATGCCCCTAAGCAGCTTGTAGAAAAGTTTGAAAAAGAAACGGGCATCAAGGTTGAAGTAACCTACTCCAACAACGAAGAAATGATTGCCAAACTGCGCGCCACCCGCGGTGCCGGTTTTGACCTTGCCCAGCCCAGCCAGGACCGTATTTCATCGGTACAGGCCGCCTACAAATTGTATCAGCCCATCGATTACTCCCGCATTGAATCAGCTCTGTTTATTCCTTCCATGCTGGAAGCGGTAAAGAAAAACACGCTGGTTGACGGTAACTCTCATGCAGTACCTTTCTGCTGGGGTACTTCCGGCCTTATCGTGAACAGCGAGAAAGCTTCCGGTGCGACCTCGTGGAAGGCACTGCTGGATGAAAAGAACAAAGGCCGTGTAAGCTACCGCCTGAAGCGTCCCACCATTATCGCCATGGGCTTTGCCCTCGGATACGACCCCTTTGACCTGTATGCCGATGCAGCAAAGTATCAGGAAATGCTCAATCACATCGAAAAAACTCTGATTGATGCCAAACCGCTGGTGAAAAACTACTGGGCAAACGGTGACGCACTGCTTGAGTCCATGCGTTCCGGCGAAGTTTTTGTAGCCATGGCATGGGATAACGGCGGCTGGAAACTGCACGCCGAAAATGCTGCCATCGACTTTGTTGCTCCTGAAGAAGGCGCTCTAGGCTGGATTGATACCTTTGCCATTCCTGCAAAGGCCAAAAATGTTGATGCCGCCTACAAGTGGATCAACTTTATGATGCGCCCCGAAAATGCAGGTCTGTTTACCTCCGAGGAAGCCGTGCCTACTGCTTCTGCCGGTGCAAACCAGCACGTGAAGCCCGAAGTTCGCGCTAATTTCGAGCGTTCTTTCCCGCCTGCAACCATCGACAACATCAAGTGGTACCCGCCTGTCCCTGCTCAGCTTGAGGCTATGGAAGGCAAAACCCTTGATAAAGTAAAAGCAGCCAACTAACGGCCTGCTACCTGCACAACAGTACGCACGGGACGACGCAAGTCGTCCCGTGTTTGCATAACAGTCTGAAAATACACATGACAAACGATCTGTCTTTGCGCAATCTTACCAAGCGGTTCGGCGACTTCGTTGCGGTGGATAACATTAACCTTGATGTGCCCACGGGGTCTTTTTTTTCTATTCTCGGGCCTTCCGGCTGCGGCAAGACAACGTTGCTGCGCATGGTGGCAGGGTTCGAGGCGCCTACCAGCGGCACCATTGCCATACGCGGCAATGACATGGCTAACGTGCTGCCCAACAAGCGGCCGGTAAATCTGGTGTTTCAGCACCTTGCCTTGTTTCCCATGATGACCGTGGCAGAGAATATCGCCTTTGGACTTAACCGCCGCGGTGTGAAAGGGCAGGAGGCGCACAAGCGTACAGAAGCTATTCTGGAAAGGGTTGGACTGCCTGATTTCGGCGCCAAGCGTATTCAGCAGCTTTCCGGCGGACAGAAGCAGCGTGTTGCCATTGCACGGTGTCTTGTGCTGGAGCCTTCTGTTCTGCTGCTGGACGAACCGTTGGGCGCGCTGGACCTTAAGCTGCGCGAACAGATGAAAGTTGAACTGAAAAAGTTACAGGCCAAGGTAGGCACAACATTTATCTACATTACCCATGACCAGTCGGAAGCATTGGTTATGTCTGACCGTGTGGCGGTGATGAACCGCGGCGCGTTTGAGCAGGTGGGAACGCCGCAGGAACTGTACGGCAACCCCGCAACGCCGTTTGTTGCCCGTTTTGTGGGTGATAACAACAGATGGGCAGGCAGCGTGACCGAATGCAGCGGCGATGCCGTGGTGCTGCAGACTGACGAAGGCTATACCTTCCGCGCCCGTGCCATGCATGACTGTGCCGCAGGCCGGCGGGTGAATCTGTTTTTGCGACCCGAAGCAATGCTGGTGGAACCTGCCGATACAAAGGGCATGAACGTGTTTACGGTAACGCTGCGGGCCATATTGTTTGATGGGGCCAACAGCCGCCTGCTTACCGTGACGGAGCAGGGACATGAACTGCTTGTACGCCTGCCGCAGAACAGGGTTATTGAAAATCTGGAAGCAGGCAGGCAGCTGACCGTGGGCTGGAACCCCGATTCCGGCATCTGCTTTGCCGCGGGCGCTGACGATGTATTTGTTCATGATGCGGAGGGGGCTGCATGAGTACAACAGGAATGCAGCAATCGCGTCTGGCATTTGTGATTTTTCTGGCGCCGGTGCTGTGCTGGCTGGTGCTTTTTATCGTCCTGCCGCACCTTGATCTTTTGTACATGAGCTTTCGCGGTGACAGTTTTACCAACCCCGGCTGGACACTGGAAAATTACCGGACTTTTTTTGAAGAGCCCATCTACTGGCTTACGTTTGTGCGCACAGCGACATATGCGGTGCTGACTACGCTATGCACGCTGGTCATCGGACTGCCGGTGGCGTTTTATATTGCCAAGGTGGTGCGTCCGCAGCTTTCCGGCGCGCTTATGGTGCTGCTTTTGCTGCCGTTCTGGGTAAGCGAACTGGTGCGCGTGTACGGATGGATGATTCTGCTGCGCGAATCGGGCGTGCTGAACTTTTTTATGCTCAAGCTGGGCATGGTCGATGCACCCGTGGAGATGCTGTACAATGATGTGACCATGGTCATGGGGCTTGTGTACACGTCGATGCTTTTTATGGTGGTGCCGCTGATTTCCGTTATGGAAAGTCTGGACGACAGCCTGATTGAAGCTGCCTATGACCTTGGCGCGGGGCGGGTGTGCATCTGGCGCACGATTATTATTCCGCATTGCAAGCCGGGCATCTCTTCGGGGTGCATTGTGGTGTTCATGCTGACCCTGGGCAACTACCTTACCCCCAACCTGATGGGCGGTAAAAATTCGCTGTGGTTTACCGAGCAGATTTATAACCAGTTCATTGCCAGCTTTAACTGGAATCAGGGCTCGGCATTCGGGTTCCTGCTGCTTGCACTCAGCTCTGTTATCGTGTGGGCGGGGCTTAAAATTACGGGCCAGAAGCTGGGCGAGGTGGCGTCATGATTCGCTCACTGCCCAATGCAAGGTCGTATCTGTGGTCGTTCCACATGTTTGCCGTGGCCTATTTTGTGTTTTTGTTTGCGCCGCTGGTGGTTACCTGCGTATTGGCGTTTAACAATTCCGATTTTCCTTCGTTGCCGTGGTATGGCTTTAGTCTGGACTGGTTTTTTTCTGCCGGGCCGGAGCGGGTGGGCATTTTTCACGACAGCCAGAATCTGCGTGCCATGCTGACCAGCGTACAGACAGCTTTCTGGGTTTCACTGTTCAGTGTGCTTGTGGGCACTTGCGCAAGCTTTCTGTTTGAGCAGGAAGAGTTCCGCTTCAAAGGTGTGCTGTACATGCTGATGCTTGCCCCGCTGGTTATTCCAGGTGTTATTCTGGGTATTTCTCAGCTTCTTGCCGCAAATACGGTAGGCGCATTTTTTGATATTAATTTTGGGCTGGATATCGAGTGGTTACGGCCAAGCTTCTGGCTTGTGGTTGTCGGTCAGTTTTCGTTTATCACCACGTTTGTAACGCTGGTTGTTTCTGCCAGATTGCGTAAGTTTGACCGCAGTCTGGAGGAGGCAGCGCTTAATCTTGGCGCAAACCGTTTCGAGGTTATCAGATATATTACATTGCCGTTTTTGCGGCCCGCCATTATAGGCGCAGGGGCTGTAGCATTTCTCATGAGTTTTGAGAACTTCAATACTACCTTGTTTTTGGTGGGCTCCAGCCCTACACTACCCATCAACCTGTACTTGCAGGTACGTGACGGTAGTACGCCCGTGATCAACTCTATTTCATTTTTGCTGATTGTCGGCACCTCCATATTGGTGCTTTTCAATCTGTACTTCAGTCGAAAGGCGGAATGATGTTTTATAATCTGGTTCCAAAGCGCGCAGTATGTGCGCATCGCGGCGCTCGTTCCATTGCGCCGGAAAACACCATGCTCGCGGCGTTTAAGGCGCTGGAGTGCGGCGCCCATTGCTGGGAACTGGACGTCCAGCGTTCGAAGGACGGCGTTCTGATGGTTGTGCACGACCCTACTCTGGAACGCACAACCGATGCGGCTCGTAAGTTTGCCGGAGCGGATGGAGTTGTACCGCCTCTTGATACGGCACACTACGAGTTTACGCAGCTGCGCAGGCTGGATGCCGGTAGCTGGTTTGTGCGTAAGGACCCGTTCGGAACTATTGCCAGCGGTGAAGTGACCGAGGGCGCTCTGGCTGCCATGGAAGGTGAACCGGTGCCTACGCTGGCAGAAGCGCTGCGCTTTGCCCGGCAGCACAAGTTTCCCGTGAATATCGAAATTAAAGACCAACGGTATGCTCCTGAGGATATGCGCGTTGTCACAGAGGTTCTGGATACTATTCAGGCTGAAGAGTGCGATGATCTGGTGCTTTTGTCATCGTTTAATCACGGTTACCTGCGTGAAGCACACAATCAGTGGGCCGAATTGCCCCTTGCAGTGCTGAGCGAAGGCGAAACGCCGGAGACAGCGCATCCTGCCGACGGCACTGCCAGCGGCATTGCAGGTTATGTAAAGGGTGTCGGTGCTAACACGTACCATCCCGACCACACTATGACCTCTCCCGAACTGGTGCGTGAGCTGGCGGAGCTTGGCATTACTGTGAATTTATGGACGGTAAACGATCTGGATAAAGCCAAAGAGTTTTATAAAGCCGGAGCGCGTGCCATCATCACCGATGTCCCGCAACATCTTCTGGCTGCTTTGCGTAAGAAATAATCTCAGTTAGCATTGTCCATCTCAAAAGGCGCATCCCGTAAGGGGTGCGCCTTTTTTATCTGCCGGAATGGTTTGCAAAGATTGTATGGGGAGCTGTCCTGCTGTTCTGCAACGTTGTTCGGGCAGCATGATATCCTGCAGTTGCGATGAACGTATAATGCTCCGGAAATATATAATATTTTTTAAAACAACTGCAAATGCGGCATGATTATGGATATAGGGCATTGACTTAATTCTATATATCTATGTACATGTTGATAATGGTGTATAGCAATGTTGTATTTTTATGATGTTCATTTTGTATGAGCCACGTTTTTCATGTTGTTGTTTTTGCAGCTTAATACATTTGTAATGTGTGTTTTTTGTCGTGAGTTGCCAGATGTGCAATTTTCAGGTCGCTCTTGGCTGTTTTTTATCAGGAATAGTCTTCATTCTGACTTGAGCAATTGTCTGATTTTTTGCAAACAGTGAATTAGAAAATAGTAAAAGTAGCAATATGTTGTGAGTAAAGGAAGCAGGGGAGACGAAGATATTTCGCAGGCACGCTTAAGGAGGAGGCCATAAATGAAGGACCCGGTGCCGAAAAAAGGATGGCTGGCAGGGTTGATTGTTCTGGCTGTCATACTGGTAGGAGGAGTCGCTTTTGCCTTTCAGGCTACATCCAGCAACGAGTTCTGTACTTCGTGCCATGAAATGAAACGGCATCTTACAGAGCTGGAAAAATCACCGCACGCTGTAGATAAGGACAAAAAGCCCATCAAGTGTGTGCAATGTCATTTGCCATATGACGTAGGTCCGACCTATGTTGTGGTGAAGACATATCTGGGAGTCAAAGATGTGCTGGTGCACAACTTTGGTGATCCGGAAAATGACTTTTATCGTGCCGAACTGCAGGTTTCCGCCCGCACGTTCATTGATGATGCAGCATGTCGCAGTTGTCATGAAGACCTGATGAAGACAACCAAGGACAAGCCCATATCATTAGAAGGCAAACTCGCACACGAAGCCTATCTGGGCAAAAACGGGTGCACCGATAAAGGGTGCGCGGACTGCCATCACAATATGGCTCACCTGCCTGACTTTGACAGGCGGTACACCGTTAATGCCGAATTTTCTGCAAATCTCCCTAAAGATAAGGAAGGACTTTAAATGAAAGATGGAAGTTACTTCTGTATTCGCAGGTGGATCGTCTGGGGCGTTCTTATTCTGCTGATCGTTGGCGGTGCGGTATATTTTTATGCTCCCAGAGCACTTTCCGGCACAAAATGCGAAGCCGCAAAGCACCTCGACAGTCCGGAAGAGGCTGGCGACTGCTACAGTTGCCACATCAAAGCCACTCCGAAGATTGCGCAGGACTGGTACGAGTCCAAGCATGGCGTACTGCTGGTAAAGTGCTTTGTATGTCACGGCCAGCCGGACGGCAAAGGCTCAATCGTGTTTTCTGCCAATCCGGACCCCGACTATGTATGTCGTCGCTGTCATGACCCTGCCATCAAGGTCATGCAGGAAAAATACGGTATGCGTGCCGAGTGTAACGACTGCCACAGATATCATTCCAATTCTGTGCATCACGACGCGTACACCCGGACTGAGTCCAAAAAGACCATTGAGCAATAAGGAGCGATGCGATGCCCATATCCAGAAGGGAATTTATAAAAAGTGCAGCTGCAGCTTCTGCTTTTATGGCTCTTGGTATTCCGAATGTGTTTGCCGCGGGTCCTGATGACAAGGTGCAGAACTGGGTGAAAGGTGTATGCCGTTACTGCGGAACAGGTTGCGGCGTTATGGTGGGGGTAAAGGACGGTAAGGTGATTACCGTTAAAGGAGATCCCAATAACCACAATCAGGGGCTGCTGTGTCTGAAAGGCGCATTGCTGGCTCCTGTTATCTATGCAAAAGACCGTATTACGGAGCCGCTGGTACGCAAGGACGGCAAGCTTGTACCGGTATCATGGGATGAAGCGCTTGATTTGGCTGCGTCAAAGTTTAAAGGCGCTCTTGCCGAAGGCGGTCCCGATGCCGTGGCCTATTACGGCTCAGGGCAGGCATTGACGGAAGAAACCTACCTTGCCAACAAAATATTCAAAGCAGGGTTGAAGTCCAATAACGTAGAAGGCAACCCCCGTCTGTGCATGGCATCCGCGGTGGGCGGCTACGTGAGCACTTTTGGTAAGGACGAGCCCATGGGGTCGTATAAGGATATCGACGCGGCCACATGTTTCTTCATCATCGGTTCGAATACATCTGAATGCCACCCTGTGTTGTTCCGGCGTATTGCCGCCCGCAAACAGAACGACACTAACGTGAAGATTATCGTCTGCGACCCGCGTACGACAAATACATCACGCATTGCTGACCTGCATCTGAACACTATTGCCGGTTACGACCTCGCTCTGCTTAACTCCATGGCATATGTGATTGTCCATGAGGAACTGGACGATTACAGATTCCATTCAAAGTACGTGAATTTTAAGGATGGTGAAGGGAACACCGTCGGTTTTGAAGCGTACAAGGAGTTTCTGGAAGAATACAAACCGGAAGACGTGGCTGAGTTGTGCGGTATTCCCGCAGACCAGATACGGCAGGCGGCGCTTATGTTTGCTCAGGCATCCGCCACAACCTCGATGTGGTGCATGGGGATCAACCAGCGTATCCGCGGGGTATGGGCGAACAACCTGATTCACAATCTGCATCTGATAACAGGCAAAATCGGCAAGCCCGGCTCCACGCCGTTGTCACTGACCGGTCAGCCTAACGCATGTGGCGGTGTGCGTGATACGGGCAGTCTCTCACATCTGCTTCCTGCCGGACGCCTTGTAGCAAAGCAGGAACACCGTAATCAGATGGAAGAACTGTGGGGCCTGCCTAAAGATTCGCTTAATCCGAAACCGGGCCTGCACACCATGGCGCTGTTTCAGGCCATGAACGACGGCAAAGTGAAGACACTGCTTACGTTGTGTACAAACCCCGCGCAGTCGTTGCCAAACGTTACCAAGTATCTTGAAGGAATGAAAAAAACCTTCATCGTGGCTATCGAGGCGTTCGGCGATGCCATTTCGCTGGAATATGCCGATGTGGTTTTACCGCCGGCTTTCTGGGTAGAGCGTACCGGCGTGTATGGCTGCACAGAGCGGCGTTATGCGCTGGTCGAACAGGCCATTGAACCTCCGGGGCAGTGTCGTCCCAGCGTGAATATTCTTGTTGAACTGGCGAAGCGGATAGGCGTTGATCCCAGACTTGTGCCGTATCGTAACTCTGATGATGTATGGGAAGAATGGCGGAATATTTCTGCCACAACGCCATATAACTTCAGGGGCATCACGCGTGAACGCCTGAAGAAAGAATCCGGCATCCTGTGGCCCTGCCCCACGGAAGACCATCCCGGAACCAATATCCGCTATGTGCGCGGTGAAGACCCCAATATTCCAGCAGACCATCCTGATAAATACTGGTTCTACGGCAAGCCGGACGGCAAAGCCGTCGCGTGGTTGCGCCCGCAGAAGCCGCCGGCAGAACAGGTGAGCGAAGAGTATCCGTTCGTGCTTACCACCGGCCGCGTTATTGACCACTGGCACACCGCAACCATGACAGGAAAAGTGCCGGAAATCGCCCGCTCATTCCCGCATGCGTATGTCGAGGTCAACGTTAAGGACGCGGAGCGCATGAGCATTCAGCACGGCGATAAGGTTAAGCTGACTACCCGCCGCGGCGAGATGCTGTTCGACGCCCGCGTTGGTGATGTCTGCGAGCCCGGGCTGGTGTTTGTGCCGTGGTTTGACCCGAAGCTGGTGGTGAACAACCTGACAGTGGACGCCATTGACCCCGGCTCAAAGCAGCCTGAATTCAAAATATGTTCGTGCAAGGTGGAAAAGGCATAGCTATGGCAGTTGCTGGTATAATCCTTCATGCGGAAAGCAGCAGGCTGCAGCAGGTGCGTGCGGTGGTGGCCGCGGAAAAAGACATGACCATTTATGGCGAACACGACAATCAGTATCTGGTTGTCGTGGGTGAAGTGCCTTCGGCAAAGCTGGAAGACCGTATCCAGAGTCTGGAGGCTGTACCGGGGGTTCTGGCCGTGTACACCACCTACGTGAATATAGAAGACGAGCAGGGCGGACAGGTTATGCCATAGGGCGGCCTTTCCGGCTGTCTGACCGTCCGCTCTGATTGTGCCGTTTCAGCGTGCGGCGCCGGTGTGTCCGGCGCCGCACATAACGCGGGGCTTGTCGTATATGTCTGATTCTTTCCTCCGCCCGCCGGGAGCAGGAACCGAGAAAAGATTTCTGTCCAGATGTATTCATTGCGGGCAGTGTGCGCAGATATGTCCTGTCCGGTGTATTGAACTTGCGCCTGCAGGAGACGCCGCCCAGTGGGGAACACCGCGCATCTTTGCGGCAAAGTCCGCCTGTTTTTTGTGTATGCGTTGCGGACCTGTGTGCCCCACAGGAGCGCTGGCTGTGGGGCCGCCGCAACAGGCCGCCATGGGCAGGGCTGTGCTGCACAAGGATCGCTGCTACACGTATGAGGGAAGCATTATCTGCCGCACATGTTTTGAAAAATGTCCCCTGCGCAATTCTGCTTTGATTCTGGAACAAGGGATGTTTCCTGTTATTACGGATGCCTGTGTGGGATGCGGCGTGTGTGAGTATGTCTGCCCGCGCAAGACTATTGACACGGTTCCGGCGCGCTCGTTGCCCCGTAAGGGAGGCGCATGATGTTCTCTCTGAAGACTGTCCGTCTTGTTGTTCAGGTGTGCTTTGCACTGCTTTTTATTCTGGTCCCGTGGCTGAATGCCAGAGAAATACATCACGTTACCGGCAACCTTTTGTCGTTTACGTTTTTCGGGGTACCGCTGGCTGATCCTCTGGCGGTGGTGCAGGCATTTATTTCATCAGGAGAGGTTGCGACACGTGCGTTGACAGGGGCTGCCATCGCGCTGTTGCTGGCAATGCTGCTGGGTGCGGTGTTTTGCTCGTGGATTTGCCCGTTCGGGCTGCTTTCAGAGCTTATGCAGCGGGTTCAGGTCCGGTTCGGCAGGGCGCATCCTCTAAACGGACCGGACGGTTTTCGGGGTAAGTTGTGGGCTGTCGGCATTTTTCTGGTGTTGCTTCTGCTTTTCGGCCTGCCCCCTGTGCTGAACCAATTATCCATGCCGGGGTGGTATTCGCGCGTGTGGCAGATGTTGCAGGTGCAGCATGTTGTGCCTGTGGGCGGCGCTTTGCTGCTGACTGCGCTGGGGGTGGATGCCATACTTGGCAGGCGCTTCTGGTGCCGTTACTGTTGCCCGCAGTCTTTGCTGTTGATGGTTGTCCAGAAGCTTAGCCCGTGGCGCTGGCGGGTTCGCTTTACCGCGGCTAAGTGTACCTGCTCCCGTATGCGTCCCTGTGGCGAGGCTTGCTCTTTAGGCTTGAATCCGAGGGGCTCCAAAGAGCAGCTTGAAAGCGAATGCAGCAATTGCGGTGACTGCGTAGTCGCATGCAGCCGGTACGGGAAGGCATTGGAGCAGCGTTTTACACGAAAGTAGTTTACGCTGTATTTTCATGCTGAAAATAAACGGGCATTCAACCGATGCCCTTTTTTTATGCCCGATCAGAATGTAATAAGGTGCTGCCTGCTTGTTTCTATACAAAGATTTAGTAAACTATGCGGAAACGTTGAAGGCGTACCGGAGGATACATGGCCCGTTTTCTGAAAAAGATGGATAACAGAGCAGGACGCCCGCCAGGCGCTCTTGTTTTTGTAGGAAAGCAGAAAATCAACCAGCCTCGTCTGCGTGTCATCGAATACGGTACAGACATGGTTCATGATGCCTTTGTGGAAACTATTGATGAACTTGCAGGGCGCACAGGGCAGGACACAACATTGTGGTGCAATGTTGACGGCGTACACGATGCTGCTTTGATGGAATCGATGGGAGCCCGATTCGGCATTCCGCCTCTGGTTCTGGAAGACATTATGAACACGGGGCAGCGCCCTAAGTTGGAAGAATTTCCTGACGTGGTTTTTGTTTCAATTAAAATTCCCTTTTTGAGTGACGACAGAACGCAGGTTTCTACAGAGCAGCTGAGTGCAGTGCTGAAAGAAGGCTGTCTGCTGACGTTTCAGGAGCAGGCCGGAGTTGTTTTCGAGCCCGTACGCGAGCGTTTAAAAAGCCAGCACGGCAGACTACGAAGGTACGGGGCGGATTATCTGCTGTATGCTCTGCTGGATTGCGTGTTTGAAAAATACCTGAAGACGATTGAAGTGCTGGGCGAGCGTATCGAATTGCTGGAAGATGATATTATTGACGACCCCTCACCTGCATTATTGCAGGAAATCACAACATACCGGCGTGAGATGGCTTATCTGCGCAAAGCTGTGCGTCCTGCGCGCGAAATTGCGGCGAGAATGGCACGGGTGGAGAACGGGCTGGTGGCGGACAGTATGCAGCCTTACCTGCGCGACCTGACAGATATGGCGGAAATGACCGCTGACGCTGTGGAAGTGTACCGAGAACTGCTGAACGATCATCAGAACAGTTACAACATGGCAGTGGGAAACAGACTGAACGACATAATGAAGTTTCTGACTATTTTTTCTACCATTTTTATCCCGTTGTCGTTTCTTGCCGGTGTCTACGGAATGAACTTTGAGAATATGCCGGAGCTGCACTTCGAGTACGGCTATTTTGTATTACTGGGAGGCATGGGCTGTCTTATGGTAGCCATGCTTGTTTATTTCCGTCTGCGAAAATGGCTGTAGCTATCAGATTGTTACTGTACCTGCAAACAAAGCGCATAGTGTTATGGTTGTGCGCTTTGTTTGTCTGAAAAGTGTTCGGTATTCAGGCGGCACTAATTAAGAATGGCCCGGCATTATGCACCGGCAAAGGCTGCCAGTACGGAGATGATGCGGAATTCAGGCAGATACTTACACACAGAACCGGTTGGCTTGTGTCATCGGGGTAGCCGCCTGAATATGCACCATTCTACAGCAGGCAAGAAACCGTAAGCCCTCGTCGCGGGGGATGCGCTACAAGCTTACCGGTGTTCCGTCTGCTGTGGTCAGCACAACTTCACCGGAGAGCCAGTCTGCAGTTTTCTTTTTGTGTTCAAGCAGATGAGGCTGTGTCATATGCTTGCGCAAGGCATCCATACTTTCCCACTCCTCGTACATGAACAGCACATCGGGCGAGAACGGGTCTTTGTAAATATTATATGTGATGCAGCCTTCTTCCTTACGCACTGTCAGGGCAAGATCGCCCATATGTTCAACGAATTGCTGCGTATAGGGCGCTTTTGTAGGTATTTTTACAGTTACTATAATCATGTGTTATCTCCTTTTGTTTCGTTGTAGCTGAAAGGCATCCAAAGCCAGTGGGTATGTTGCCACAGGTAGCGCATACTGTCGTTTAAGAAAAGCAGGTACTTTTTTTGAAGCCGCATGGAACCAGACTGCGGATGGTATTTATCCTGTGCTGACGAAGGAGGATAGTGCCGGTCTTTACCGGAGGAGCCTTTTTGTATCTCTGGAGTATGCATATTGCTGTGGCGGAGGGACCGGTTATGTTCAGGCAGTATGGTTGCCGCGGAGTATGGCGCACCGGGCGTCGCAATAATATACTGGCATGGAGCGCCCGGCAGCTTGCCGGACGAAACAGCTCTTTAGATCGCAAGATGAACCCGTATTCCGGTAAGATGTGTTTTTTGTGATTTTTGGGGGGCTATGCTTTTTTTGTGAAGAAATGCTGAACACTCGAATGATACTTTGCCGATAAGGCAGGCCAGAAGCCTGATTGGTGTATGGAATATGCCGTAATAATGGCATGCTATGGCTGTACAGTATGCTTTGCAATATAACAGCAGCCAATGAGTGGAGCATGTATCAAATGATAAAATGCTGCTTGTTCATCCGGAAAGTATGCAAGATATGAACACACAAGAAGGACTGCCTATCTGTTGTAGTAAGTTATGATTGAAGGGGTGGCTGCCGCTCAGCTACTGCGTGCGCTGCAGCGTATTCTAAAAATATGGAGTAACGGCTTGCCTTTTCACGAACCGTCAGGTACTGACAGGGCTTCTCGATAATGAGAACAAAATTCATTTTCATAATGTGGAAAAAAAGGACATGTGTGGAGTGGTTATGCGACCCTTACGAATTATTTCGCTGATTATAATGCTTTTGGCTGCTCTTGGCTGCGTACGCAACGTGACGCCGGTACAGGTGCAGGGTGAGGCCCCATGGCTGGATGGTCGGTGGCCCCATGAAAAAAGTACATTGCCCCGCAGCAATCAGTCCGTGTTCGGCCGTCTGGAAAACGGCATGCGGTACGTCATTAAGCAAAACGAAAAGCCTGAAGATCGCGTAACTGTACAACTTAATATTCAGGCTGGCTCGATGATGGAGCGTGATAACGAACTGGGCCTTGCGCATTTCCTTGAGCATATGGCTTTTAACGGTTCACGCAATTTCGCCCCCGGCGAGCTTATTCCGTTTTTTCAGGAAAACGGTTTGGCCTTTGGCCGCGATGCCAACGCACACACTTCTTTGATGGAAACCGTATACAAGCTGAATCTGGCCTCGGATGAAGCAAATCTGAACAAAGGGTTGTTGTTCATGCGGGACGTGGCCGACGGACTGAGCATTCTTCCGGAAGAGGTGGAAAAAGAGCGCGGCGTTATTTTGTCTGAAAAGGCGGCCCGTGATTCTGAACAATATCGTGCAGGTCAGCGCAGACGCCAGCAGCTGTTTGCCGGAACACGCTTTGTAAACGACGTAATCGGTACCGAAGAAGTCATCAGAACTGCCTCTGCAGAAACTCTGCGCGGTTTTTATGATGCGTGGTATCGCCCCGAACTGATGGTCTTGGTAGTTGTGGGTAACATCGACCCCGTAACCGTGGAAAAAGATATTAAAACGTTGTTTGGTGATTTCAAGGCTCATGGCGAACGCCGTGTGCTGGAATCGTGGGGTGATGTCCAGTATTCCGGTGTTCAGACCTATCAGGATACATACGATACTGAATATACCATTGTAACCATGGGTGCTATGAAGCCGCGGGAATGGCTGGACGATTCGCCGGACTTGCAGCGCCGTATGCTGCATGGCGCAATGGCCAACAGCATTATTAACAAGCGCATGCAGCGGTTGCAGGCAAAGGGCGATGCGCCTTTCCTCAAAGCATTTGCCCGTGAATCTGCTACCATGTACCTCTTCCCGTCTGTCGATTTCATTACAATAAGTGAAGCAGGTAACTGGCAGAAGTCTTTTGCTATTATGCAGGATGAACTACGCCGCACGCTGGAGTTCGGTTTCCTGCCGGAAGAAGTTGCGGAACTGAGTACAGAGCTGCTGCGCAGCTATGAAAAGCGGGCAAAGTTTGAGGCGCAGATTCCCAGTGATTCCGTAGCAGAGACTATGATTTCCTGCTTTAACGGCAACCGTGTGTACCAGTCGTGGCAACAAACCTACGACATGTATAAGGTGTTCATTGAGGAAGCGAGCGCAGAAGACCTGCACCGTGCATTTGTTGAAATGTGGGACAGCGGCAACAGAATAATTTCTGTAACCGGTAATGCCGTTATCGAAGGTGATGCCGATGCTGTAATCCGCAACTTGTGGGAAGAAGGCAATAGCCGCACGGTTGTGCCAGTGATGGCAGCAGGTAAGCTGGACTACCCGTATGTGGCAGAGCCGAAGACCGCAGGCGTGGTAGCCCGCAAAACGGAAAAGCCTGTGGCTGGTGCAAACCTGACCCTGCACGAAGTTGTGTTTGAAAGCGGCCTTGTGCTGCGGATGATTCCTACTACCTTCCTGAAAGACCGGAGCTCGTTGTCGCTGCATATAGGTGGCGGCGGGGATTCTTTGCCCGATAACAGCTATATAACTGCCACTTTGGCCATGCTGACCGACAGTGAGTCCGGCTTCGGCAAGCTTACAGCTGAAGAAGCAAGCCGCCTGCAGCGCAGCACCGGTTACGGCACCGGATTCAGCCTGCAGTCCAAATCGCTGATGCTTGGCTCCGGCGGTGAAACTGAAGACATGCAGGGCATTCTGCAAGCCATGTGGACGCAGTTCCGTGATCCTTTCATCGAAGAAAAAGACCGTCAGGAAATGCTCCGCGGTCTCGCCATTGCCGATGCCGCTCGTAACAAGGACGTGCCTTCTGCCATGTCCACTGCAGGGCGCGAGCTCTTTTTCGGTAAATCGCTGCGTATTGACCCCATTACTGCCGGGAAAGGCTCAACTGTCTCGCTTGCAGATATGCAGACCGCGTTGAAGTCGCTGTACGTTCCTGTGGACGGAGTGCTGAATATTGTAGGCGACTTTGACCCTGCCAAAGCACAGGCGCTTGTTGCTGCGACCTTCGGCTCATCCGAAGTGCAGTGGAAACCGCTTTCCGGTGCTGATTACGCCTACGTTCCGAAGTTTGCTCAGAAAGGCAAGCGTGAGCGCCACATCGTGGTTGATGCGGACCTGAATCAGGCTGCATTGCGAGTAGGCTATCTGCGCAGGCTGGAAGACATCCGCGACCGTAAAACTCTTACCGCGCGCAGGTTGCTGGCTTCAGTTGCCCGTGACCGGCTGCGTGAAAGTGTGCGCGAAGAACTTGGCGCATCTTATTCTCCCAGCTTCTTTTACTGGGTGGACTCTGACAACGGCTACGGCATGTACATGGTGAATATCGGCACTCAGCCCGATAAACTGGAAAAGCTTGTGGACGTTGTGAACGAGGTTATGGCGGACATCGCGGCAAACGGTGTTACCGAAGAAGAAGTGGAACGCCAGCGCAAGCCCATGCTGAGCAGCTGGGAAGAAGGTCGGCGCGAGAACGCCATTTACATGGGAATGCTTGATACTATTGCCCGTACCGACTGGCCTTCGTTTGAATGGAATGCCCAGTTCCCCGAACTTCTTAATGCCGTCACTGTAGAAGAGTTGAACCGTGAAGCACGCGCAGCATTTACCGATGCCAATAAGGCTGTGCTTACCGGTACCGAGTCCGGCAAAAAAGCAAAGCAGGCAGCCAAGGCTGCGGCGGAGTAACGCAGCAATGAACGCACTTATAGAATGCCGCGACCTGCGTCATAGCTATGGCGAAAAAGCCGTGCTGCACGGGCTTTCGTTTTCCGTTGAGCGCGGCGGAGTGTTCGGCCTGCTGGGAAAAAACGGTGCAGGCAAAAGCACAACTATTAATATACTTATGGGATTTCTCAGGCCCGGCAGCGGTAGCTGCCGGGTTCTGGGGGAACCCAGCCACGCCCTGACTCCTGCCGCGCGTGCGCGCATAGGCCTGCTGCATGAAGGGTTCATTCAGTACGACTTTATGTCCATTGATGAACTGGAGCGTTACTATGCTCCCTTTTATCCGAAGTGGGACAGGGACGTATTCTATGAGCTGGTCAACAGGCTCAACGTGCCGAACACGCGTCGTATTTCCTGCATGTCCTGCGGGCAGCGTTCGCAGGTTGTGTTGGGGCTTATTATGGCTCAGCAGCCGGAACTGATGATTCTGGATGATTACAGCATGGGGCTGGACGTGGGGTACCGGCGCCTCTTTATCGATTTTTTGCGTGAATATGTGAAGGATCGGGGCACAACGGTGCTGCTTACTTCTCATGTGGTGCAGGAACTCGACAAAATCGTGGACAACATGATTGTGCTGCAGGAGGGACGTGTCGCTGTTTCCGGTTCGAAAAAAGAGTTCATGGAGAGCTTCCGGTGCTACTCTTTTACCAGAACAGAGGCGGCAGACGCCCTGCACGCAGATGATCTGCTGCAGAATGTGGAACACATGGGCAGCACCACGACAGTATATACTTTCACTGAAGAAGCCGCACTGCGGCAGCATTTGAAGCGCTTCGGAGTTGAGGCGGAGAACCTCACCATGATGCCCATGGACTTTGAAGACGCCTTTATCGGACTTACCGGCAAGTATTGATACCACGCTAAGGCGATTTGTGTAGCGGGCGGGCGCGTTGTGCCTGTTCTGCAGGTTTTTTGTATCCGAATTTCGCCATGTACGTGATTTGCAAACTGCGTAATGCGCTAATAAAATTGAGAAAGATATGAACGCTCAGATAAAGGCTCTGCTGGGGAAGGAGTGGATCAAGCTGCGCAGGGGGATATGGCTTATTCCGCTGTTGCTTGGAGTTGCGGCAATAGACGCCCTGCTCACGCTCAATACAATTGAACGTGTGCACGGGGCCTTTGGCCTGTGGACAACTCTGGTTGCCAAGGAACCGATGTTTTTTAAGTTCTACGTTCTGATTGCTTTATGCGCCATCATCATCGGTTTGTTGCAGGCCTGGCCTGAAACGCAGAATAAGCGGATTCGTTTGCTTTTTCATATGCCTACAGAACCGGAGCGTATAGTAGGCGTAATGATTGCCACCGGTCTTGCGCTTGTCGGGTTGACAAGCCTGATCGCACACGGGCTGCTTGTTGCAACCATGATGCACTTTAACCTGCCGGCAGATATCATTATTCCGGTTCTGCTTACTGTGGCGCAGTGGAGTGTGCTCAGCGTTGCTCTTTATCTGGGCATCATATCCATTAGCGCTCCGGTACGTTTTCCCGTCAGCCTTATGGGGCTGGCCGCATTTCTGATTGCTCTGGAGCTTATGCTCAAGACTCCCGGATATGCCCGAATGGCTCCTTCTTTATGGCGGTATGCATTGTTTGCGGCCGGTTTTGTACCGCTTGTATTCTTCAGTTATCTGCCTCTGATGGGAGAGCCCGGAAAGCATCGTCTCTACTCCGTTTGCCGTGCAGCCAGTCTGTTGCTGGTTACCGTGGCTCTGTGCGCGGTGCTGCCTGATTTGTACTGGCGTATCTGCATGCCCGACAGAGTAGGTGAACGCCTGTACTACAGTCCTGTCGAGAAGCAGTTTGTCATTTCCAGCAGCTACACTCAGAGAGTCCCCGGCCCGCAAGGCAGTGCAGGTCCTGTTATTACTCTGGAAGATGGTACCGTGCTGGATCTGAAGCAGAGGGCTTTAGCCTTGCCGGTGCTGCACGCAGAGGACCTTATCAAGTGGAAGATGTTTCCCGATACCATTGCAGGGAAGGTGGTTACATTGCATCAGGCCAAGTACGGCTGGCAGTTCATGCGGTTTAAGCCGCGTGACTGGAATGTGTCTGCCCCTATGCTGCACATGATGCTGGAGTCCAGACCGCATGGAGCCAAGCTGGAAATGCCTGATGATCTGTTTCGTCTTGGAAGCGGGGAGAGCTCTATAGAATTTATCGACCCTGAGACCGGTGCAGTGCGCACGAAAAAAAGTGAGCAGTTCACCACTGCCATGATGGATGCGGGATTTGAATTTCCTGTACAGGCTTTCGGTGGCAACCCCGATACGCGTAAAGAATATGACGAAGGCTATCTGTTTGTGGATGCCCGGGGAGGCGTATTCAAGCTGCAGATGGTGGAAGGTCGCCCCGTTTGCATCAACAGCGGACAACGCATCGAGGAACCTGTGCGCGGTGTTTTTGTAAGCGAAAGCAGAAGGCGCGAAATGGTGGGATATATCGTGTCTGACAGCGGCGTGTACAGCGTGATGCAAAGCGATCTTTCTTTGCGCCAATGGCCTCTTAACGAGTTCGACGCAGATAGCTCGCACTTTTATCTGTGGGCTGACCCGCTGTGCAAGGTCATTGTGTCCGGCAACTTTGCGCAGCCCGAGCTTGGCCTTTCGGGTGTGGCCATGGACCCTGACTTTACCGTGAAACGGACATACGACCGGCCCATGCATGATGCAGATGTTAACGCGCTTGATTTGCGAAAGACAATTGCATCAGCTTTGTTCCCTGTGCGTATTGTGCAGCATTCACCCATAACCAGCTACGTAACCATGGATTTTGAATACGCGGCAAAGCCCTTGGTAGCATTGGCTTCCGGCGTGGTCTGCACGTTGCTTATGGTGTTCGGCTTCCGCGCTGCGGGCCGTCGTGTACGCCTGTGGGATTGTGTTCTGGTGGCTGCTTTCGGGCCTGTGGCCTTGCTGGTTGCAACAGTTGCGACGTTCAGGGAGATATCGTTTCGCAACTTGCTGCGTCGTTAGAGAATGCTGAGATACCCGCCCCTGTGGTGAGGAGATCACCACAGGGGTTTTTTATAGTCATGTCATTGAAAATGACATTCATTACCTTGAAAGGGGGCCTTATGAAACGCGTTGTACTGAGCTGCCTGATGTTGCTGCTGACCGCAGCTGCAGCTCATGCACAGGAACAGGCTGAAGCTGGCGCTGGCGGGGCGCAGCGGCCGAAAGCCGTATTGGAAAAAATGGAAGGCAGCAAAAAAGAGGCTGCTGCCAATGCGACAAAGCGGACAACGGGAGATGCATCAGACAAAGTGCATAAGTTGAGTGTGGTGGAGGTTGAAGACGCACGCAACGAGTCGGGAGCGTCTTCTATAGGCGGACAGACTCTGAGAACGCTGCCGTCGTATTCCGGCTCCATTACGGAAGCACTTAAAGGCATGTCCAACGTGCAGTTTTCCAATGACATGCTGTCTTCTCATACCGGCGGTGAGATAAAGCCGCCGCGTATTTCCATTGCGGGAGCCGACCCGTGGGAAAACAGCTACATGATTGACGGGATGAGCATTACCAACAGGCTGAATCCTAACGGCATGCAGGATGACTCCGCGCACACATCTACAATGCTTTCGGGTGCGGACCAGACGATTTTTTATGATGTCCGCCTGCTCGAAAACATCAACGTGTACACAAATAATATTCCTGCAAAGTATAGTGGTTTTACCGGTGGTGTTGTCGACTCCCGCCTGCGTGACCCCAAAATGGACGAGTGGCATTTTGAGGTGGAAGGCAGGCATACCCGGAGCAAGTGGTTTTCATTACGCGGGGTTGATGAAAATTCTGACTCTGCGGAAAGCCAGCCAAGATTTAACGTCAATACTCTTTCAACCATAGCGGAAGGGCTTGTTAACGACAATGTTGGTGTGCTTCTCGGGGCTTCCCGCAAATATTCTACCATACCGCTGAAGCGCAAAGACAACGACGGCAATGTAACTGATGATGACCAGCATCGTATAAGCGACAACTTTTTTGCAAAGTTACTGCTGCGTCCTAATGATGATATGACACTCTTGGAGATGGCTCTCTGCGGCTTGTCGCGGGTTATAACCGTTACTACTCCGGTGACTTGCGGGCCATTGTATTTGATCGACACCGCCGGTTTATTCAGCATCAGCAGAGAGATATGAATGGTGACGGTGTATTTGAGTCAAGTACTACCAAACTGGGCACAGACAAGAACTATACAGCTGCAGGTCTTGATACACCGTACTCTGATGAGTTTACCGCTGGTGTTCTGGGTGACGTACTGGGCTTTGAGTACAGCGTGGAGTTTTTGCAGCGCAAAAGCAGAAAAGGCTTAGAGACTCATAGCGATGACGGCCTTGATTATCACTGGATGAACACCCGTAAAAGTGACCATAATGCAATTACGCTGAAGCTTGCCAAGGGGATACGTACAGAGAGTTTGGGTAATCATATATTCTCAATCGGCGCGACGAAGTCCGAAACTGAAAAGAATAACAACAGTTACGATACTGAAAGTTATGCAGAGCGCTACGGGCACATATGGGATTATGACCAAGCCTATCTGAACGGTGAGTTGGTAAGCAGAAGTGAACTCCCTCCTGACGACTTTAACTCGTCGCTGACAGTCACCTTTGGCTGGCAGGGCAGCTTTTTTGAAGATTCCCTGCGTTTGAACAGCATAACCCGCTGGAAGGATTCAACCAATGGGCTCTCCCGTGATTCCCGTCTCAGCGATGACACCCCTAACGGAACAGTTACCGGCAGTAACAGAACGGAAAGCAGCGAGTGGGTCAACGATGATGGCACCTACAGCAAGGCCTATAAATACGGCGTAATATCGGGAAGTTTTATTACCGATCTGGGCGTAGAGTGGGATGCCTACAAAGATGAAGACCTCACCTTCACCATGCTGCTGAACGTTAACAACGTGTTTGACGAGTCTCAGGAAGTGAGCGTGACCGAAGGCGAAGCTTCCCGCGGGCGTTCTATCTATGCAGGTGTACGCTGCGAGTTCTAGCCGACGTACCAGTAACAATAAGTAAGCAGGCATCCGGCGCAGTTTATGTGCGCCGGATGCTTTCGGGCATTTCTTCGGGGTGTCGCACCGCATTGTTACACGCCGTTTTCAGGCAGCGGGTGCGCAGAGTTCTGTTGATCAAAGGTAAGGAGATAGTTCCATGCGTAATGCATCGGAGAAGCAGTCTGGTCTGATTTTTAAATCTGCTGAAAACACAGTCAGCGGCGGCAAGCAGTGTCTTCAAGATCGCTATAAAAGAGTGCGGCAGGCTATCGGGGCTTTATGCCTTGGCGTTGTTCCGGTTCTCTTCTTAGCTGCTGTTTTGTGTTTTGGCAGCGCATCCGGCGTTCGGGCGGCGCAAAAAAATGTCATGACAATGGGTGATGCGCCGCAGTTTGCGTGGAACGGAAAGCATTTTCCGCATGCGAATCCGGATGCGCCCAAGGGCGGCACCCTCAGTCTTGCCGCCAGAGGTAATTTTGATTCCATGCATGCGTATATCGCCCGCGGATTACCTGCTGCCGGAATCGGCTTTACGGTTGATACGCTTGGCGTAGGGGCGCCGGACCATACGATTTTTGAATACTACGGGCTTATTGCAGAATCATTTGAAGTCTCGGATGACCTTTCGCATGTGACTTTTCATATCAATCCGGCTGCACGGTTTCATGACGGTATGCCCATTACGGCAGAAGACGTGGCGTATACGTTCCGGCTGCTGATGGAATACGGCGCTCCCAGATACAAGCAGTACTATGCTTCGGTGCAGGGGGTGGAGGTCCTTTCCGCCCGTAGCGTGCGTTTTACCCTGACCGAAAAAAATAACGCAGAGCTGCCTGTTATTCTGGCGCAGCTTCCTGTGCTGCCTAAACATTACTGGGAAAAACACGACTTTTCAAAGCCGTCGCTTACGCCAGCCGTGGGCAGCGGTCCGTATAAAGTGAAAGATTTTTCGCTGGGCAGTTATGTGGAATACGAGCTTGTAACCGACTATTGGGCGAAAGACCTGCCGGTGAACAAGGGCCGGTATAACTTTGGCACTATCCGATACGAATACTTCCGTGACGAAACAGTTGCGCGGGAAGCATTCAAAGCCGGTGAGTTTGACTTTTACAGCGAAGGAACCGCCAAAGCGTGGGTTTCTGCGTATACCGGCCCTGCTGTAAAGGCCGGTCACATCAAGCGTGAAGAGCTGACGACAAACCGGCCCATGGGCATGTACGGCTTTATCTTTAATACACGTAAGGACTTTTTTGCCGACAGGCGCGTACGGCAGGCCATATCGCTGCTGTTTGATTTTGAATGGACCAACAAGGCCATCTTTCATAATGCATACACCCGCAGCACCAGTTACTTTTCAAACAGCGAGCTGGCTTCCTCCGGTGTGCCTTCAGAGTCAGAACTTGCGGTGCTGCGTCCTTTTGCAGACCAGCTTGCGCCAGAAGTACTAACCGAACCTTACCACGTGCCTGTTACAAAAGGTGACGGCAACGTGCGTGAGCAGATGCGGCAAGCCCTGAGCCTGCTGCAGCAGGCAGGCTGGCAACTGAAGGACGGCACTTTGCAAAATGCCGCAGGGCAGCGTTTTGAGTTCAGCATTCTGCTGCGCTCTGCAAGCCTTAACAGAGTCGTACTGCCTTTCAGGCGCAACCTCGGGCGCATAGGTATCAACATGCATGTGTCACTTGTAGACCCGACGCAATACGTTAACCGTATCCGCAGTTTTGATTACGACATGATTATGGGCCGTGTGCCCCAGTCTTCTTCCCCGGGTAATGAGCAGCGCTCATACTGGACAAGCAGCGCTGCCGATACAACAGGCTCAGGCAACTATGCAGGCGTCAGGTCTGCCGTGGTAGACGCACTGGTAGAGCACATCATCGCATCGGCAGACCGTGAAGAGCTGGTCACAAATTGCCGCGCACTTGATCGCGTGCTGCTGCATGGCGCCTACTTTATTCCCGGCTGGTATTCTTCTGTCATCCGCATTGCGTATTGGGACAAGTTCAGGCGCAGTGATCTGCAGCCTGCCACGGGCTTCGACATGCATTCGTGGTGGGTGGATGAAGAAGCGGAAAAAGCCCTGCGCGCTACGGCAACCGGATACGGGAAGTAGCCATGTTCGAATACATAGTTCGCAGGCTGGCGCTGCTGGTGCCTACGTTTTTGGGCATCATCGCGCTGAACTTCTTTGTTATCCAGTCCGCCCCCGGTGGGCCGGTGGAACAGTATCTGCTGAAGCTGGAAGGCGCCGACACGGTATTTATGGAGCGGCTTGGCGGAGAAGGCGGCGATGCCGGTGTGGATGTGGTCTCCATTGACGGAGAGAGCGGCACAGGCGGAAATGGTGCGTACAAAGGCCACAGAGGGCTAGCGCCCGAAGTGATTGAAGAGGTCAGGCGCATGTACGGTTTTGACAAGCCCATACATGAACGCTTTTGGCTGATGCTGACAAATTATCTGACCTTTGAATTCGGCAACAGCTTTTTTAAAGGGCGCAGTGTCATACAGCTGCTGGGTGACGCGCTGCCTGTATCCGTTTCGCTGGGCGTATGGAGCACGCTGATCATTTACTTTGTGTCCATACCGCTGGGTATCCGGCGGGCTGTGAAGCACGGAACGAAGTTTGATGCGGTAACAGGCACGCTGGTTGTCATCGGTGATGCAATTCCGGGATTTCTGTTTGCCGTGCTGCTGGTGGTACTGTTCGCCGGTGGCAGCTACTGGAATATTTTTCCGTTGCGGGGGCTGGTTTCGCCGGACTTTGCAGACATGACGCTGTGGCAGCAGGTATGCGATTATTTTTCACATCTTGCATTGCCGCTTACTGCCATGGTTATCGGCGGATTTGCCACGCTTACCACGCTTACCAAAAATTCTTTTCTGGATGAGATACATAAACAATACACCGCTACAGCGCGCGCCAAGGGGCTTGGTGTGCGGCAGGTGCTGTACGGGCATGTGTTTCGTAATGCCATGCTTATTGTCATCGCAGGGTTTCCCGGTGCGTTTATTCATATGTTTTTCACCGGCTCTGTGCTTATCGAAGTGATTTTTTCGCTTAACGGTATCGGCCTGCTGGGGTTTGAGGCTGCCATGACACGTGACTATCCGGTCATGTTTGCCACGCTGTATATGTTTACGCTGCTGGGGCTGCTTACCCGCATCATCTCCGACGTGACATATTCTCTGGTAGACCCGCGTATCACTTTTCCCGGCAGGGGGACGGCCAATGCATAAGCTGTCTCCTCATGCTCTGCGTAAAATCAGGGCGTTCCGGTCGCACAGGCGCGGCTGGATTTCGCTATGGGTGTTTGTACTGTTCTTTATGCTCAGCCTCGGGGCGGAACTGGTGGCAAATGATAAGCCGCTGCTCGTTTCGTATAAGGGGCAGTGGTACGCACCTGTATTTAAAACATATCTTGAAACTGACTTCGGCGGTTCGCTGCCTTTTGAGGCAGATTATAAAGACACGATAATCAGTACAGAGATTGATGAACACGGCTTCATGGTGTGGCCGCTTGTACGGTTTTCGTACGATTCGGTGAACTATCAGGCTGAACAGTTTCCTGCTCCGCCCTCTGCCCTGAACTGGCTGGGCACGGATGATCAGGGGCGCGACATTGTGGCGCGGGTGCTCTACGGTTTCAGGCTGTCTATCCTTTTCGGCTTCAGCCTGTGCATTGTAAGCTCTGTTGTAGGTGTCGTGGCGGGAGCCGTGCAGGGGTATTACGGCGGCGCCGTGGACCTTGTTTTTCAGCGGTTTATGGAAATCTGGTCGGGTATGCCTGTTCTGTACCTGCTTATTATCCTTTCCAGTATCGTAACCATGGGCTTCTGGTCATTGCTGGGCGTGATGCTGCTGTTCAGCTGGATGGGGCTTGTGCATGTGGTGCGGGCAGAGTTTCTGCGCTGCCGCCAGCTTGATTATGTGCGTGCTGCCAGAGCCATCGGTGTGCGCGACAGAACCATCATGTTCCGTCATATCCTGCCCAACGCCATGGTTGCTACCATCAGCTACCTGCCGTTTATCTTCAGCGGGGCCGTAACCACGCTTACCTCTCTTGATTTCATCGGCTTCGGCATGCCTCCCGGTTCGCCTTCGCTGGGCGAACTACTGGCACAGGGCAAAAACAACCTGCATGCACCGTGGATAGGACTTACCGCCTTCGGCGTGCTGGGAACGCTTTTGTGCCTGCTGGTGTTTATCGGGGAGGCGGTGCGCGACGCATTTGATCCTAACGGGGGAAAAAAAGCATGACGAGCCGGAAGGATATATTGCTTTCTGTGGAGGATCTGCGCATCGGCTTCGGTGCAATGGCGCAGAAAGGGGCTACAGACATTGTCGACGTGGTGCACGGTGTAAGCTTTGCGCTGCGGCGGGGCAAGGTGCTGGGTATTGTAGGCGAAAGTGGTTCCGGAAAATCGCTTACCGCACGGGCCGTCATGGGCCTGCTGCCCGCAGGCGCCACGGTGCGGGGCGGCAAAGTGCTGTTTAACGGCAAACCGCTGCCTGTTTCGAATGATGAAGCCATGCGCGCCGTGCGCGGCAGACGTATTGCCATGCTGTTTCAGGACCCGCTGAGCAGCTTTAACCCCTTGCACCGCATTGGCCGTCAGATAGGCGAAGGGTTGGCTGTTCATCGCCGCTGGGACAAGGAAAAAATTAAAAAACGGGTTGCCGGTCTGCTGGAACAGGCAGGCATGGATGATCCGCAGCGGATTATGAATTCGTTTCCGCATCAGCTTTCCGGCGGGCAGCGGCAGCGCGCTATGCTGGCTATGGCCCTTGCAGATGAGCCGGATATTCTGATTGCGGATGAGCCTACAACGGCCCTTGATGCCGCCGTGCAGCGGCAAGTCATCGACCTGTTGCTGTCATTGCGGGCTTCGCTGTCGCTTACGCTTATTGTCATCAGCCATGACCTGCCCATGATGCGCAGTCTTGCTGATGAAGTATGCGTTATGCAGCATGGGCGGATTGTGGAGACAGGTTCCGCAGACAGGATTTTTGCTTCGCCGCAGCATCCTTATACCAGAATGCTGATGGACAGCGGCAAAGATGACGTTCCGGTGTCAGTACATAGTGATGCCGCCCCCGTGCTGGAAGTGCGCGGGCTGAATGTCCGTTATCCTGCGGGCAGTAGCTGGTTCGGCAGGGTTCGGCGGTATCATCATGCCGTTCGGGATGTTTCGTTCGCTTTGCGTCGGGGGGAATGCCTGGGAGTGGTGGGTGAAAGCGGTTCCGGCAAGTCTTCACTGGGATTGGCCGTGTTGCGGCTTATCGCATCACAGGGAGAAGTGAGCTTTTCCGGCGTGCCGTTGCATGTATTGAATGAGAAAGAATTGCGTTCTCATCGCAGCCGTCTGCAGATTGTCTTTCAGGACCCGCTTGCCGCGCTGAACCCGCGTCTGAGTGTGCAGGAATGCATTGCAGAAGGGCTGAGGGCACAGGGCGGCATGACGGAAACCGCAATGGAAGAACGCGTCATCAGCGCCATGCGGGAAGTGGAACTGGACCCTGAAATGCGGCACCGCTACCCGCATGAGTTTTCGGGCGGGCAGTGCCAGCGGGTGTGTCTGGCCCGTGCGCTGGTCATGCAGCCCGAGTGCATAATATTTGATGAACCCACATCATCTCTTGACCGTAATACGCAGTTTCAGGTGGTGCGCCTGCTCAAAACATTGCAGCAGCGTCATGGTCTGGCCGGTGTTTTTATCGCCCATGATTTGTCACTGGTACGGCGTATCTGCCATCGGGTGCTGGTTATGCAGCATGGTGATGTTGTTGAAGCCGGAGATACCGCCAGCGTTTTTGCTGCGCCGCAACATGCCTATACACGCCGCCTGCTTGAAGCGGCGATGGCTGAGTAAAAAATAGAAGAGCGGCTTTGCCAGACGTTTGCGGACAACAGTGCGGTAACGTCTGACAAAGCCGGACAGAATGGAATGTTTCTATGAAAAAAATAAATCTAGTAAGCCTTGCAGGTAAAATTTGTCTGCCGGTGTTTTTCGGCCTGTTGTCCGTGGCTCCGTCTACTGCACGAGCCGCCTCGCCAGAGACAGTTGTGGAAACGGTAACCTCTACCATTGCCATTGAAAAAAAA
This sequence comes from Oleidesulfovibrio sp., assembly GCF_047973035.1. NCBI lineage: Bacteria > Pseudomonadati > Thermodesulfobacteriota > Desulfovibrionia > Desulfovibrionales > Desulfovibrionaceae > Oleidesulfovibrio > Oleidesulfovibrio sp. The sequence continues at coordinate 7,921 of NZ_JBKEBF010000010.1, read as the reverse complement.
GTTCATGAACAGGGCTCGGAGTGGGAACGGGAACAGGCGTCGCTGCAGGAAAAAATCCGGCAGGCACGGCTGGAAGAGGCTTGGTATGCACTGCAGGTAACTACTTTTACCCGCTACGTGAATACGGCAAGTGACCGTGTGGACGAGCTGACAAAGACCCGCGATGAGCTGGTGCGCATGGAGGCGGAACTGGAAGGCGTGCTGGTTAAGTACATTGATGCGCTGGACAGCTTTGTCCGGCAGGATGCGCCGTTTCTGCAACAGGAGCGCGAAAGTCGCCTGCGCTTTTTGCGTGCCACTGCGGACGACTATGAACTGACAGGGGCTGAAAAGCTGCGCCGCACATTGGAGGCACTGCAGGTTGAGCTTGCCTACGGTACCGATGTGGAAGTGACCGCAGGGGCAATTACCGTTGCTGGTGAATCCCGTAACGTCCGGCTGCTGCGGTTTGGCAGAGTCGGGCTGTTTGCGCTGTCGCCGGACGGTGCAAGTGCATGGCGCTGGCAGCGGGGGCAAGGGTTTGTAACTGTTGATGCCGGACAGGTTCCCGCAGTGCAGCAGGCTGTGACTATGCTTGAGTCCGGCAGCGTGCTTCAGTTGCCAGTGTTGCCGTTCGGGGAGGTGAAATAATGCGTACTCTGGCCATAACCCTTTGTGTCTTTTTTCTGGCAGTTGGTACGGTGCTGGCTGCTTCTACCGGAAACGGCACTTCACTTGGCCGCATTGCCGAAGATGCCAGCGAAGTGAAACGTGTGACAAGCGAAAACGCCCGGGCGGTGATGCGCAGTATGGAAGAGCAGCGCGCTGGGCTGAAAGAAGAACTGGCAACACTGACCGCCAGCGTCAATGCAAAGAAGAGTCGCGCTTCGGAGTTGCAGAACAGACTTGCCTCGTTGCGAAAGCAACAGTTTTCTCTTGAGGAAGAGTTGAAAAGTAAGGAAGCGGTGCGGCGTAAGATTCAGAACTCGGTGCGGGATAATGCAGGAGTGCTGCTTGCCGCAGGGCCGATGTTTGATGCGCAAGGCCTTGACGCCGGATGGCGGGAAAAACTGGCCCTGATGGCAGAGCCTGAACGCTTTCCTTCGCTTGGCGACGTGGAATTTCTGCTGGCAGCCCTTCAGGCTTCGATTAATGCCGGCGGCAAGCTGGTGCGTGTGCGTCAGTTTGTACATGTGCGTGATGGCAGCAGCCGGATGGTGGACGTTCTGCATCTGGGAGCATTGCAGGCAGCCTACGCAGCAGGAGAAGAAACAGGATTCCTTTTGCAGCGCGACGCTGCTTCGTTGCCGCAGGCTGCCGCCTATAAGCCGGATAATAACGAGGCGGAACTGGTTCGTAATGCTTTTACAGCGCCGGACGGCGCAACAATAGCGATTCCGGCAGACCTTTCCGGCGGCAAGCTGCTGGCAGACCCGCCGAAGCGTCACACGCTGCTTACTACTGTTATGGAAGGCGGTCTTTTCCTGTGGCCTATTTTGCTCATCGGCGTTGTGGGAATACTGCTGGTGTCTGAACGTGTCTTTACGCTTAGTCGTGTCCGCATAAACGGAAAGCAGGTTGTGGCAAAGGTGCTGGGTGCAGGGGCTTTCAGAATGCGTGCAGAATACGCCGGTGCGGCATCGCCTGCGGAACGCGTTGTGGGGCGCATCCTGAACGGCAACGGCGGCAGCAAGGAAGCTGAACAGGCTGACAGAACATCGCCTGAACTGATGGAGCGACGTCTCGAAGAAGCCATGTTGGATGAATTGCCGCCTCTGGAGCGCTTTTTACAGACTCTCAGAGTGTTGGCTGCCATCTCTCCGCTTCTGGGGCTGCTGGGAACTGTATCCGGCATTATTCAGACATTCCGTGTCATCACCGCCCACGGCAACGGCGACCCCAAGCTGCTTTCTGCCGGTATTTCCGAAGCATTGCTGACTACGGAGATGGGCCTGCTGGTGGCTATTCCGCTGCTGCTCTGCCACCATTTTCTTACCCGCCGCGTCAATACCATCATGCTGGACATGGAAGCCGCCGGAACATCGCTTATTGCCGCCGGTGCAAGCGGAGGTAAGGCATAATGGCAGGCGACATTCTTGGCGGAATATCCGTCGGGCTCAAGTCGTTGTCAGCCGGTGCAGGTATTCTGGCGCTTCTTGGAATTCTGTGCATCTGGGTTTGGACGCTTATTATCCTGACCGCAGTGGCGCTGCGTGATGCAGCAAAGCAGAGCCGGGGTATGGAGAGTTCGCCGGATGCCGGTTCAGGTGCGGATGCGGGCACTGCCCCCGCTTTTTGTTCAATGAACAGAGCCAGCGGTAACGTTGTTGATACGGCAAGTCATAGTGTCTCCGGAGGATTATCTGACCCTGCCACACCATCTGCCGGCAGGAAGCCTTTATCTGAAAGAACATTGCCGGAGCATACCGCTGATACCGGTGTGTCCGTACAGGTTGGCAATCGTTTACCACCGATTGTTGCGGCGGATGCGAGCGACTCTATGCTTCGTGCAGAAGGAGCTGCCAGTTGCGGAGTGCAAGGTTCCCGCCCGGAAAGGGGCACGGACGGAGGTGCGGACACAAGCACCGGCAGGGGTGTTGTGGAACAGCATAGGCTGTTCTGCCGTGTGCTTGATCAAAGCGGCATCAGTGGGCGTCTGCGCAAACGGATTGTCAGAGCGCACATGGACATTGCCATGAGGCAGTTCAGCAAGAATGTGGGAACCATTCTGCTGCTTGCGTCACTTGCTCCGCTGCTTGGGCTGCTGGGCACGGTTGAAGGCATGATAGGCACCTTCCGCGCCTTGGCAGAGGCTGGCAATGCCAGCAATGCGGCCCTGACAGAAGGTATTTCAAAAGCGCTTGTAACCACACAGGGCGGCCTGCTGGTAGCCATCCCCAGCCTGCTGGCTGGCGGCGTGCTGTATCGCAAGACACGTAAGTTGCGGAACACGCTTCGTTCCATCTCCCTGCGGTCAGAGAATTCCGGCGCGATGTTCAACAGCAACGGCCCTTGCCCCGACGGAGGTGCATAATGAGGTGGCGTCGCTCCTCTCAGGATGAAGTGGTCAACGATATCGACCTTACACCTATGATTGACATGGTGTTTATCCTGTTAATATTTTTCATAGTATCCACAAGTTTTATCAAAGAATCCGGCGTGGTGGTGGAGCGCCCTGCAGCCAGCACCGGTGAGGCACAGCAGGTACAGGTTGTGGTGGGTATCGACAGCGATAACGTGTTGTGGCTGGAGGGTGACACCGTGGATATCCGTACCCTCAGCGCTCATATGGACCGTCTGCTGGCAGAAAAAGAAAATCTGGCCGTCATTGTGGCTGCAGATGTGCAGTCAAACTCCGGCGTGCTGGTAAAAGTGATTGATATGTGCAGGATGGCGGGTGTGCGGGATGTAAGCGTAGCCACCAAGGAAGCTTCATGAAAAAAGCAGGAACTGTAGTGTTGGCTGCTTTCGGGGGCATCGGCGTAACAGTTTTCCTGCTGTTGTTTCTGCTGGCAGGTACGTCTCCTCGCCGGGCTGTGGAAAAGCCCGTCCTGCATGGTGCTGTAAAATTATCCTCGTTTAGAGATGCTCCGGTGCAGGAAGAACAGACTTTTGCCACGCAGGATGTGCAGCAGGTTCAGCCTCTGGAACATGTGGCTCAACTGGAAATGTCTATGGATTCTCCCGCGCTGGAAATGGATATGCCCAGTATGGAAATGGATTTTGCACCCGAAGTGGCAGGAACGGCTCCTGTAAGCGGCGTGCCTTCCATGGCCGCGGCTGGCGGGCTGAGCAGCCCTTCCGGCGGGGCTTTGACCTTGGGTGAAGTGGATGAACAGCCGCGCCCGTTGTACACGCCTGCACCTTTGTACCCGATCAAGGCAAAGCGTCTGGGAACAGAATGCACAGTTACCTTGCGCATTCTGCTGCGCGAGGACGGCACCGTAGGCAAAGCCACACCGGTGGACCCGCAGTCCGGAAAAGAAGCTTTTTATGAAGCGGCAAAAGAGACTGTGATGCAGTGGCGTTTTGTACCCTGCAAGGTTGACGGTAAAGCTGTTCAGTGCATCGCAGACCAGCCTTTTTCGTTCTCTCTGAGCAGATAGGCAGGGAGCAGGGTTAACTATGATGAGTGATATTACCATAACGACAGGCTGCCACAGTTTGGCGAAGGCGGAAGTCTTTTTACCGCAGGGGGCTGTTGCCGGTTTTTTGCGCAGACAGGTTCCCATGATGTTGATTCGACTGGTGACCGGACTGGTTACAGCGGCGGTGCTGATGTTTTTTGCACCGGCAGTGCAGGATGCGCATGCCGCCGGGCGTCCGGTAACTTCCTTTGAGTATGATATGTTTACCAGAGCGAAAGAGCATCTGGACAAAAAACGCTTACCGGAAGCTGCCGAGCTGCTTGGCAGGTACTTTCGCGGGCATTCGCAAAAGCATCTGTATGGCTATGAGCTGTACGGTCTGGTGCTGTTGCAGATGGACAGAGCCGATCTGGCAGTCAATATTTTGCGGGAAGGCTTTGCGGCATATCCGGAAAGCATTGCTCTGGCGCAGAATCTCGGCTCTGCATTATATCAGCTAGATAAGCCGGTAGAAGCCGCCGAAGCATATATGGCTGCTTACAGTCTGTCAGACAGCAAGCAGGTGCTACTGGCCTATACTGCTGCAGTTTTTTATGCCCGCGCGGAACAATACGGCAAGGCAGCAGGCATCCTGCTGCCGCTGGTGGCACACGAGAAGGCAAAGCGCGACTGGCATATCCTGTTGAGCCAATGCCTAATGCATGACAAAAAAGAAGCGCAGGCTGCAGAGGTGCTGAGAAACGCTGTACGCATTTATCCGGAAGACGCAAAGGTCTGGCGCATGCTCGGGTTTGTCTACTTTCGTCAGGGGCTGCGGGAAAAAGCGGCAGCAACTTACGAAGTTGCGTATAAGCTGGCGCCGCCCAGCAAAAGAGAATCCGCGCAGCTGGCATCGCTGTATTGTTCATTGGGGGCACCGTCCTTGGGAGCAAGGCTGATAGGGGATGCTCCGCCCACACCTGAAATGCTGGACAGTCTTGCGGTAACACTGGCGCGCGGCGGTGACCTTTCTGCTGCGTTGGAGCAGATCAATAGCGTATTAAAGCAGGCTCCGTCAGATAAGCGTCTTTTTTTCAAGGGCAATATTCTGATGCGTATGCAACGTATTGAGGAAGCGCGCTCCATATTCACCAGCCTTGCTGCAAAAGGGGGAAAGCTGGCATCCAAGGCACAGTGGGTTCTTGCTGTTCTGGCATGGAATGAAGGCGACTGGGACCTTGCACGAGCAGAACTGAAAAAATTATCTGATAACGGGGGTGACTTGAAAGCCCGTGCGGATAAGCTGCTGGGAGTGCTGCAGGAAATCGAGAACGGCAGCAGAGATGCTGATGCAGCCCGACTTCCTTCTGTAATCAGAGGTTCTGAAAAGGCCGGAACATAATGTATGCCGGATAATGCCTGCCGGTTGCAGCTTAAGGATATAGCTGTATCCGTCCGGCTGATATCCATGGATATAAAAAGGCCGCCCCGAGGGGCGGCCAGAGTTGTCCTGAGTGCGGGCCTGGGTGGCAGCTAGTCTTCTCTGCCTGCGCTTTCCAGTGACTGAATAAGGTCACGGAGCTCTGTCGCTTGTGTTGCCAGCTCCTGCACTGCTTCCGCGGCCTGCATCATGCCATCCGCAGTTTCGTTGACGATCATGTTTACTTCTTCAACCGACCTGCTGACCTCTTCCATTGCCGCGGCCTGTTCTTCTGCCGCGGTGGCAATGCTGGATACCTGATGGGCAGTATCACTGGCCATGCCTACAATGGAATCCAGCGCTTCGCCGGAAGAGTTTGCCTGCATGGTCGCTTCTTCAATGGCTTTTAAAGCCTTGTCCACGCTTTCAATGTTTTTACCGGCAGCCTGCTGGATGTTGGCAATTCTGTCGCCGACTTCCTTGGTGGCACTCATGGTTTTTTCTGCCAGTTTACGCACTTCATCGGCAACTACGGCAAAGCCTCTGCCTGCATCGCCAGCACGGGCTGCTTCGATAGCGGCATTAAGCGCCAGCAGGTTGGTCTGGTCTGCGATGTCCGAGATAACGGTCATAACCTGACCGATTGAGTCCGCCTGTTGTCCCAGTGATCCCATGCTTTCCTTAAGGCTCAGCGCGGTGTTGTTTACTTCTTCGATGGCCCTTATGGCTTGCTGAACAATACCGGCGCCCTGCTGCGCTTTATCACGGGCTTCGCCGGAGCTGGAGGAGGCAAGGGTCGAGTTTTGCGCGACTTCAGTAACCGTGGCGTTGATTTGCTCCATGGCAGTTGCAGTCTCCTGCATTCTGTCGCGCTGGATTGATGCTCCGCTGCTTACCTGATCGACCTGTGCCGTCAGTTCGTCGGCAGCAGAGGACATGCGTTCGGCGATAGTATTCGCCCTGCCGGAAAGATCCTGCATGTGCGTGATGAGTTTTGATACTTTTTCCTGTTGCATTCTGGCTTCATCAAGAGCTTTTTCCGCATTGGCCGCCTGTCTGGCCGCTTCTTCGCTTTTAAGGTTGGCCTCATGCATTTTTTCCTTTAACGAGCCGACCATTGTTGTGATGGAGTTTTGCAGTGAAGCCATTTCCGCAGAGAAAGAGCCCCGGGCTGTGGCGTCCAGATTGCCGCCTGCCACCTGACCTGCAAAGTCCTGAATTGCATTCAGCGGAGTAAGCAGTTCGCGCCGGAGAATAAACAGTGTTGCGCCTATCACCAGCACTATGATGACGCCGCCTGCTATAAGCAGAGCTGTGCGTAGCGCAAATACGCTGGCAAAGGCTTCGGCTTCGTCGATTTCTGCGATGATGGCCCACCGGACCCCTGCAAGAACGTTGAGAGGGGCAAATGAAGACAGTACGGGATGGCCGTTGTAGTCGGTGATTATTTCCGTGTTGCTTTCGTCATTAAGTGCTTTTTGAGCGGCAACGGTATCAACTTTGCCTTTTTGCGGATTTCTGAACGAAGCCACAACGGAATGATTTGTCGGGTCAAGGAATGAGTCGGAACGCATCAACTTGTCAGGGCCGATAAGATATGTTTCGCCTGTTTTTCCAAGTCCGTCCCGAAGCTGCATAAGCTTATTTATATGATCAAGCGGAATCTGCAGCACGACAGTACCGGCGGGAGCGCCGTCTACTGTGATACGCTTGGCGATAAATGCTGCCGGATCGCCTGCCGAAGGTGCATACGGCTTAAAGTCTGAAAAACCGAGAGATTCTTTTTGCGCCATACGCCATGCATCGGCAATGCCGCTTTGTGCAAGGGGCCCGCTGGCAAGGCTTTGACCGAGGTCAGATTCCTTGGCCTGTGTGTAAAGAATGCGGCCTTCCGTACCAACCAGAAAAGTATCATAGTACCCTTTCTCTGTTACATACGGAGAAAAGTGCGGATCAGCCTGCTTGTACAACTCCTTATACTCATTGGAACCAATATTTACCGCAGGACCGCTGTGGCCTTCAGGTAAGTCGGCGTAGGTCTGCAGCGTTGCGATATACGTAGCTGCAAGGGTGTTCTTTGAAAGTAGCGATATGTCGTCTTTCCACCCTTCGATCAGCTCTTGCGCGGTGTGCTGCTTGGTCGCCCGCAGTGATGTCAGCTGATTAAAGTACTGGTCTTCCAGTTTGGAAGCCGCCTGACTGAAAGCGTAGTATCCCATTGCGGCAAACGGAATGAGACCAATGGCCATGCAGAAGGCAATCATCTTTTGTTTTAAGGAGATATTGGTCGTCATGACTCCCCCCTATAAGGAAGTTTGGTTACTTTTACCTGCCATAGTGAGGTCAGAATAACAGCGTACACGAATAACTAGCGAGCGTTATGATTATAATTACATTTCCAGTGCGAAGTATGAGTTGTACAGTTCCTGATACTGTTCTCCATTGCGGCAAACGG
>NZ_JBKEBF010000009.1:0-13082 GCF_047973035.1 Oleidesulfovibrio sp. | reverse complement strand
CCGTTGTCGATGTGGCGCAGGGAGATATACCTGCCGCCTTCCCGATAACCACCCGCCCGGCCACGAATTTGCCTTGGTGACCATGGAGGCTGGGGTACACCCGATCCCATTCCGAACTCGGAAGTTAAGCCAGCCATCGCCGATGATACTGCAGGGTAGCTTGTGGGAAAGTAGGCCGTCGCCAAGGCTTTTTCTTTTGAAAAAGCGCAACAGGCTCTGATCAGATACGATCAGAGCCTGTTGTCGTTTCGGCAGCCGCGCCATCTCCATCAATTGCTCAGAAAAGACGTTTGTAGTAGTTGGCGCCGCGGTTTCCTTCTTTCTCTTTTCCCTTCCTTAATTGTTTCCAGACACACATCCTTTAGTCCGTTTGTTGCGGCTCTCATTAAACCCATGCTGGTCCTTTCAAGCCTGTACCGGCATAGTAGGCCTGTACGAGTATAGTAGCTCCCATTGGATTACGCTTTGGTGTGCGCTTAAGACCAGTTGTGCTTTAATTTTTATTTCTTTCAGTGAGTTTTGCTTGTGGGCTGATTCTGTGCGGACTCTTTGGAGAGGGGCTGCCTCATGACAAATACTTCATGAGTTCACCTTCTCCGAGCTTCAGTCAGCTTCTTTGTCCAAACTCATATTCATAGTCCCTCACTCATCCCTACAGGATGGACATTGTAAAGACAGGTCTGACAGAAACTACTCTTCTCTGCTTAAACGTCGCTTCTGAGCTCCGTCATCATAAGCATTATACCCAAAGCATTCGCCCTAGTTTGCACTGTGGTTTACTTTTCACTCCTCTCCTTGCAATCAGTTTTGACCGAGGGCCGATCCAGGCTGGCTTGTGCGCGACCTCTATCATAGTGCTTCAGCATGTAGGCTTATTGGGCAGGACTTCGCGTGTAAGCTCTTTGCAGGGGCGAGTATCTATTTGGACTTGTCGCTTTAGAATTCTGCTATCGGTGCAAAAGAAACTGATAACAGCATGGGCGTTGCTAATACATCCAGTCGGAAACTCGCTCCATCTGCAGGAGCGTCGCTTATTGATAAGGTAAATGATGCGTCCGCGTAGCTTACCTTCAGTCAGTTTTGTCTGAGGTCTGATCTCGTGATGGCTCTTTATAGGGTGGCTGTCAGATGCTTTCGCTGCCTGGGGTGTCGCTACTGTGCATTGTTTTTTGATCTCTTTAACTCGGATAGCTCTTTTGGGGCATGCTACCTTCAGGGGCTTTATCAGATAACGCCAGAAACTCTGTGTCGCTTGGGCGCTAAAATCCAACTACGTGCTTTTATGGACTTGCAAGCGACCTTGCAGGGCTTATAAGGATTAGAATCGTGTTTAATGCTTTATGAGTGGATGTCACCTGCGAAGTTTTCCCGATAGTTCCGTTCGTTAGTCTCTCTGTGGGGCTTTAGCTTGCCTTGTGCGGCGTTTGCAGCTGGGAGACTGGTCTGAACGTCAATACAAATCACTGCGCGCAATAGACTCGATGAATTTATTTCCAGCTTGAGGCACATTGTTCAGTGGCAGAAAGAGATAAAACTCAACAGTATTAAGTTGATTGTCTGATTTGTGATAATGATGTATAGTTTTAGTATGTTGTAAACACGGCTTTAAAAGCTGGTTTTCAGGATATACATATCTTGTTTGGCACGTCCGGTGCCAAACTATCCCTTTACATAAAGAATTATTAGCTCTGCTTTTCGAATTGGTTTGTGCCGTTCGGGGGCATGTTGCGCATAAAATTAGATAGGTGCGGAGGTGTATATGTTTACGGCTGCAGGTCTTTCCACTGCGTTGGTAGTTTTTTTTGCGCGTATGTGCGATGTGGGACTTGGTACCATCAGACATGCCATGATCATCCGCGGGCAACGGCTCATGGCATTCAGCGTTGCTTTTTGTGAAGCATTGATCTGGGTGTATGCGGTTTCCAGAGTAATATCGTCTGTTAGTGATCCTATGACTTCCTTGGCTTTTGCTTTGGGATTTGCGTCAGGAACGTATGTTGGTATTACGCTGGAAGGATTTTTTAAAATTGGCGAACAAGTGGTGCGTGTATTCACTCCCTACGGAACTGAAGTTGCTTGTAGTCTGAGGGATGCTGGATTCAGGGTAACCGTTTTTGATGGTCAGGGACGTGATGGAGTGGTCAATCTGCTTTTCGTGCAGGTACGTAGAAGGCAAGCCGCAAAGGTTGCAGCGTTGGCTCGTGAAGTTGACCCTGAATGTTATATCGTTTTTGATGACATAAGAGGCGCGGATACTGTTCGCAAATAGTGTTTATGAAAGTTAAATGGCACCGAATCATCCGGTGCCGTTTTTTATGAACGAAAACGCCACGCTCTGCGTGAGGTCCCAAAGGGCTTAGCCTATCAACGCCCGCCAACGTTGCTCTAAGAATAAAAGCAGACGTGGATGCCTTTTTTAGAAATTTGTTAATATTATGTCTTTAGAGGTATAAGCCATGCCGCCCCTTGAAGGGCTGTCCTGATCGTACTGCCATTTTGCAAGAAAGCGTTTGTGAGAAAGTATAGGTCTACGCTGGGCGTTGCCCAAATTAGATTACGTTGCGAGGCCACGGCTGCTTACGGCAATATTATGTATGCAACTGGTGAACAACTTTTGCCCTTGGCAACTACCAATTGATAGTCAGCGGAAGATGAGGGCGCAAATCGGCATGTCGCTTTTGTCTGCAGTTGTCGAAGCATAATTCTAGCACGTGCGTGGGGCCGGATTCGACTGTTACCCCTTCCGACAAATTGATGACTTCGGCAACTTTTGAGAGGGGCTGCTCTCCATCAACTGTAATTGTAGCTGATGTTAGTTGCTCAATACCTGCAGGATGCAGAATGGGTTCTTTTATTGCTCTGACAGGTGTCTGCTTTATGAAGTCGATGAAAACGTAACTAGGTTCGCATAACGGACTTTGCGAAGCCACTTTCATATCAAGCTCTGCCGGCAGGTAGTCGGGGTGATAGCTGCGAAATTGAAATGGGCATTGATTCGACACTGAAGGTCTGAAAATGAGGCCGAAGGGTGAAATTTTTGCGTCTGATAAAGCAGTAAAACGCTCTTTAAGACCGATCGGTTTAGTTGTCTCTCTTTCCAGTTCCTCTGTGGTCTCAACCCACAGTAATTCGAGCATAAAGTTATGAAAGAAAAAGCGTTTGTTTACTGTTCCCTGTCCGAGGTGACGATTACTGCTTCCTTCGATTAATCCGATAGCGTTAATAATAGCTTCTGCAGCAGGAGCGTCTTGTGTAGTGCAGATGAAGATGTGATCCAGTTCCATGAATGTTCTCTTTTGTAATTTGTGTGTGGTCTGGTTAATTGCATTAATAAAGTGTGTTAAAATAGGAGATGCAATTGTTTATGAATATTTAATTTTTATAAAAAAATTGCTTCCTTTTATGTAACTTGTCAATTTTTAAAAGATACATAAAAAAGCCTTACCTATTTGCCAAAGGTTGCAATGCATGGAGCGTGTGGAGGGGGTGGCATGTTGTTTTTGTCGTCCCCGTGCTTGGCGGGGGAAAGGATTTGCTGTACATCTGTTTAGGCCTGTGACGGTGAGTAGCCTTGCTAGTCTGTAGTTTTGATTCTTAGACATTGTGAAACTGATTGAAACTATTTGCTTTTTTGTACGAGATGTCTGCCTGAATCAGCAACTCCGAAGCGGGTTGTGTTACAGTGCCGCTGAATGGTTCAGATATTTGCCTGATTGCTTCGGTGTCGTTTTGGCCGGCAAACCTGTACCGCTTTCGTCGGGCTGTTAGGGGCTTGAAGAGATTCTGCGAAGATATGTCCGGTTTCGACGTTTTGCGGTAGACGGCATTATAAGTTTTCAGGCTTGAAGGCCTCCGGTATTACCGGAGGCCTTCTTTTGTTGTATAGTGTTCATAGCGCTGGACTCTTGAATGTTCTATGTAAGTTGGACCAGCAATGCAGCATGGCTTGGGAGTTTATCCTGTCGCTGAATTCTTTCTTGTTTCGGAGTACAACTATGAAGCTTTTCAGACAATATCCGCTTCTTTTAAGCAGTATTGCCATATTGTTCCTTTTGTTACTGGGGTTGGGAGCAGCTATGGTTGGCACCCTGCTTAATCAGGCTGAATTGAACAACAAGTTATATATGGTCTCAGAAGAAAGAAGTGTTTCGTTGCATCTGGCTGATGAACTGCGCAAAAGCTCTGACGAATTAACGCGCATGGTGCGGATGTATGCCGTCACTGGGGATGTCAGATACCTACAATATTTTAATATAATTCTTGATATCAGAGACGGCCTGCTGGCTGAACCTGAAGGATATGACGGTATTTTCTGGGATTACATAGTTGCATCTGATGACGTGTTTTTGCCGGTTCGTAAACCGGGAGTTTCGATGACTGCCAGGCTCCATAATGCTGGAGTAAAAGCAGAAGAGTTTGCGTTGTTAAATTCGGCGAAAGGACAGTCTGACGCTCTTGTAGAGCTGGAACGCCAGGCTGTGAATATTATCAGATCCAGTGGGTCTGAGTATCGCGGGGAGAAGCGGTCGCAGGCTATCGATATATTGCACGGGAAAGAGTATCTCAAAGCCAAAAAAGGAATAATGCAGTCCATTGATATGTTTGTCAGCAGGCTTGAAGATCGCACTTCTCAGGAAGTGAACACTGTTCATAAAGAGCTGACAGTATCTAATACCATTTTATTTTATCTTTTCGCTACGTTTATTGTTGTATTTCCAGTACTCGTGATAGTTGGCTCAATTTTCCATAAAAATGTGAGCAACAGCCTGCGTATGCTGGTGGAACAGAAAGACTCAGAAATCAAGAGTCGCAGGAAAGTCCAAGAAGAACTTGCCCGTAGTAAAAGCAATCTTGAAGTTACACTCAATTCTATTGGTGATGCAGTTATTTCAACTGATACGGAAGGGCGGATTGTCCAGATAAACCCGGCAGGAAGAGCGCTGACAAAACTTGCCTATGAAGAGGCTTTGGGCGCGTTGTTTGATCAGAAGGTCAAACTGCTGGATGCCGTTTCTAAAGAGGAAGCAAAACCAACCTTACGGCAGATTATGGCTTCTAAAGAGCCTGTTGTCGGTCAGGAGCGTATTCTGGTTGTGCCGGGCGGAGACGAGCTTGTCGTCAAAGGCACCGGTGCGCCTATTTTGGATCAAACCGGAAACGTGAAAGGTGCCGTTGTTGTTTTTCGTGATATTACGGAAGAAAGACAAATGCAGGCACGGCTGCTTCATAGTTCAAAAATGGAAGCTGTCGGGCAGCTTGCAGGCGGGGTCGCCCATGATTTTAACAATATGCTTGGCGCAATTTTTTCTTCAGTTGAAATATTAAAAAGAAGAGTTCCGGAAGATGAAAAAATTGAAAAATATATCGATCTGATTCTTGAAGCTGCCAAAAGAGCGGCCGACCTGACACGTAATCTGCTTACCTTTGCGCGGAAGCAACCTAAGTTGTCTACTGCGATCAATATTCATGAGTCAGTAAAGGCTGTTGTGGATATTCTGAAGGAAACCGTCGATAAACGCATCAATATCAGAGTCAATACAACTGCTGATAGCTCATATATTATCGGTGACCAGACACTGATACAGTCTGCGCTGATGAATTTGGGAATCAACGCTTCGCATGCCATGGAAAAAGGCGGCACTTTGACCATAGAAACACGTAATATCGGGCTTGATGAAGTGGATACAAAGGTAGGAATCTTTAAGATTGCACCAGGCGAATATATTGAAATAACAGTACAGGATACAGGCAAGGGCATTCCGCAGGAAGTTTTGCCTCATATTTTCGAGCCGTTTTTTACAACAAAAGAAAAGGGGAAAGGGTCCGGACTGGGGCTTGCTTCCACCTTTGGCACCATAAAGCAGCATCTTGGGGCAATCTATGTGTATAGCGAAGTAGGCATCGGGACAACATTCCGCATCCTGCTGCCATTGGCAGAAAGTTATACGTTGACAACAGAGGTTGAGAGCGAAGAAGAAGTTATCGGCACCGGCCGTATACTCCTGGTGGATGATGAAGAGCTTATGCGCGTTACGGGACATACGCTGCTGACAGATATGGGCTACGATGTAGTGCTCGCAAGCGACGGACAGCAGGCACTTGAAGTATTTAAGGAGCAGCAGGGTGCTTTTGATCTTGTAATTATGGATATGGTCATGCCGAGAATGGACGGGCGTGACTGCTTCCGTGAATTGAAGAAAGTAGACCCTGATGTTTGCGTGGTGTTGTCATCCGGCTTTACGCAGGAAAGTGATCTGGCGGAAGTTAAAAAGCTGGGACTGGCAGGTTTTATCAACAAACCCTACCTGCGGTCTGCACTGCATAAAGCTGTGCAGACCGCATTAAAAGAGAAAGCCAGATCGTAATGTAAGGCTTTAAACGTGTGTCACTGGTTGATGTCCGGATCTAGCGATTATTACGAACGCCTTGAAGTTAGCGTGTGTTCAAGGTGTGAAACGAGTTCATCAAGATCTGGAATAGGTTTCAAGAAAAACCCTGCGGCCCCGAGCTTTACAGCTTTTTCAACTTCGTCGTCATAGCCGGAGCCCGACAAAACTATGCAGGGGATGCGTTTTAATAAGTTGCCAGCTGCCTGTAAAAACTCATACCCATCCATACGGGGCATGTTCAGGTCAACTATGATTGCCTGTATTTTTTCCTGATGAACAGCCAATATGGATAGTCCTTCCACTCCGTCAGAAGCTTCATGCGTGTCATAGCCTGCATCTTCCAGATAGGCGGAAAGTGTCATCCTGATCATCGGTTCATCGTCAATAATTAATATGCTCATGGTACTACCTTGCAATGAAAGAAGCTAAGGGTATCAGCGTAGCATGATATCAAGGGCGGGTAAACGGCATGAGATTTTAAAGTTTACTCATGCCGACGGGTGAGAAAATAAAAAAGAGTTACGATGTATATCGTAACTCTTTACTTTTTGTGGTGGGCCATCAGGGACTCGAACCCCGAACCAACTGATTAAGAGTCAGCTGCTCTACCAATTGAGCTAATGACCCGCTTGAGCGTCAAGCGCGGAGCGTAACTTAGGCAGAACAAGCGCCCTTGTCAATATTATTGTGTAATAAATTGTTCGGTTGCTCAGTTTTTTTGTACGTTAGACAGCCCAAATGCCTGAAACAGCGCTTCTTCCATTTGCGAAGTAGTGAAAACATCGCGTAATATAAGAGGCTTGTCCGCATGCCGACCTTTGGGGAAAAGAGCAACCACAGGAATGGAACTGCTGCCCAGCGACCTTAGCAGGGCGTCCCCTTCCGGGAAAGGCTCAGTCAGGTCCACCTGAATAAGCAGAGCATCATATTCTTCTACCCACCGTTGCAAGTTCTCTGCATGCAGCGTTGTCTGCTCCAGAACCTTGCAGTTCGGGCACCAGTCTGCCGTAAAATCCACGATGATATTTTGTTTTTCCAACCGCTCCTTAAACTGCAGAGCGTTGAATGACTTCCAGCCGGGATGCGGTGAGGGAGGAAGAGAAAGCCACCACGCAAATACGGTTACAAGGAGAATACAAATTGAGCGTACTATAAGCCGTTGCTTAAAGGATTTTTCAAGGCCGGAAAAGCGCCCCCAAACCCAGGCAGCCAGTGCTGTTACCAACATCAGGGCCAACATGGCGGGCCAGATGGAAGGGGGCAGAATCTGTAGCAGGTAGAGCGCTGTTCCCATAAGGAAGAACCCTACCAGACGCTCAAGAATACTGATCCAGCTGCCCGGTTTGGGAAACTTGCTGACCAGAGAAGGACGGGCTGCCATAAGCAGATACGGCAAGGCCATTCCGACACCTACGCTGGTGAAGACGCCTCCCAGAATGAGGGGGGGCTGGATAAAAGCCCATCCCAGCACACCGCCTAAAAAAGGACCAGAGCATGGCGTTGCAAGCAGGGTAGCCATGATTCCTGTAAAAAAGGCCTGACTGCGAGGTGAAGAATCTTCGTCTTTGGGCTGGGCTTTCAAGTCAAGCACCGGCAGGTTGAACACGCCGAACATGCTTAATCCAAGTGTGAAGACCAGCAAAACAAGAGCCGCGACAACGGTTTTATTCTGGAAGGCGCTGCCCCATGCCAGCCCTGCGGCACTGAGCACTACAGCCAGTAAGAGGAAAAAGCACATGATTCCTGCAGAAAACCAGATGTTGTGCTGCCGGAAGTGCGCAGTGCGTTTTTTGGGGTCTTCAATACCACTGGCAGAAAGTAGTGTGGAAAGCTTGAGGCTTACAACGGGAAGCACACAAGGCATGAAGTTGAGAATAAAACCGGCAATCAGGCCGAAAAGAAGTGCTTTACCGAGCGACTGCACTTCAAGTGATTCAAGATAATAGCGAGGCGAGAAGTCCCAGCTGTATCCGGTTGTATCCGGTTGCTTGGGCTGGATTTGCGGGGATGTTCCGGTGCCGGCTGTAGCGCCCCTTGTGTCAGGGGTACTGTGCAGCAGCTTAGCGTATTCGTTCCACCACGGTTGCGCCTCGGCTCGTGGCAAGGAACTGCTTACAGCAAGAACCCCTTCACGGGAAACGGGCCAGCAGTTGACGTCAGAACACATCAGTGCCGTGACGCTCCACGAAACAGGCACCGTATCCCCCTGTTGCAGATGCTCCAGATCAACAGGAAGGAAAAAGCGGGTAGGCCCGTCATGAACGTTTACTGTGACGGAAGGGTCAAACGTGTCTTTTTTGGGTTTGCCCGCAGGGTACAGAATACGTGGCTCCGTTTCGTTGGCCAGTGCGGTGATGCTGACAGGTCTGCCGGTGCCACCGGGGTCATGGGCATAAAAATGATAGCCTTCAGCAGGAGTAAGAGTAAGGACAATAACTTGCCGCGCAAATCCTGCGGCATTGACACTGAACGCTTCTGCATGCGCAGTCAGAGGGTCGGCAGCCTGTGTTGCATCCTGTGCGGGAACAGGCGGCAGTTCAACTGCACGGGCCGGAGTAACTTGTAGAAGAAGTAGCAGAGCGAAGCAGGTAATAAATCTGAACAGGAAAAAATGTATCTTCATGGATAGGTATGTACTTTTTTTATTAAGAAACGAAAAGCTGCTTGACATTGCAGCGTGTTCCACTTAAATCACACTCCGCGCTCAGCGCAAGGAGCGGGTCATTAGCTCAATTGGTAGAGCAGCTGACTCTTAATCAGTTGGTTCGGGGTTCGAGTCCCTGATGGCCCACCACTCGAAAGCATAAAGGTTACGGTTGTTATCGTAACCTTTTTTTTGTTTTCTGGATACTGTTGAAGTAGTCGGGAAGATGTGGGTATCTGAAGAAGAGGCATTGTTGTTCGAGAAGCAGCACCGCAGCGATTGCCGGCATGATATGCCGAACCATTGAAAGGGATGTGTTGCAGCTTTCTGTAAGGTGCCATTTTTATACGAGAATAACCAGTTATGTTATTGTGGCGTACCTGTTTTTACCAAGATGCGTATGTACAGATCGCCGCGTAATGCACCTATTTTTCTGCCTTGTCCGCGCAATCTGATAGGACGTCCAACTACAAAATCAGGGGGCAGGGTTACTTCCAGCGTTTTCTTTTCTCCCGTCAGCCCCACAGAAATGTTCAGGCGGACTTTAGAACCGGGTACTAATTTACCCGCAGGCAGGTACACTGTCTGCTCATCGTCCATCTGGCCCCGCATCCAGCCTTTTATACCGGCAAAAACGCCTTGGCTGAGATCAAGGTTCAGCTTTGATTCGCCCCATTCTAAAGCCAGTTTTTTGCGCTTTATCGGCTTTTTGCGGCTAAGCGCACTGCCTTCACGCTTTACCTGTGCATAAATATCTTCGAATACGCGACGTGCAAAAGGGTCTTTCAGGATGTCCTGCAGGACGTCTTCCTGCTTGTAATAAAAAGGACCGGCGTTGGTTTTTGTGTTATTGGTCTGGGGCTTACTGCCGCCATCGTCTTTAGTTGTAAAGTTTTGCTTGGCACGACTGTATGCTTTAAACGCTTCATCACGGGTTTGCTTGTCACTGGCCGTGCTGGCTGTGCTATTGCTTCCTGCCGTGCTGCGGGAAGAGGAAGTCTGCTGGTTTACCTGTCTTGTCAGGATGACATAGGCTTCATTAAGGCGCTGAAACTGACGACCTGCATCCGGTTTGTCAGGATGCAGGTCGGGGTGCAGTTCAAAAGCACGACGACGGTACGCCGTTTTGACAGCATCAAGACCTGAATTCTCAGGTACCTGTAAAATCCGGTAACATTCCTGCAGGGTCACGTTGTCACCTGTGCGTTATGGCGACTGGCCATGCAGTGTCGCCGGTGTTAGCTTGCCGCGGGTGCGGCGCTTCCGTCTCGGGTAAGTGTTTCGGCTTCTTCTTCTGTAACAATGAGGGCTCGTGCTTCTGACGTAGTGTCAGAGGCAAGCAGGCCGTTATCGCGCAGATAGCCTACTCCTGCTGCTGCAAATTCAGCGTGGCGGATGTCGGACTTGATGCCGGGGCAGAAGTCCTTTGCCATTTCCAGACTGTCCCCATCTACCAGATTGCCTCTGAAAAAAGGCCACGCGCGGCAGATGTCAGGCTTTGCCTCATGGACAGAACACCCTTTGCCGTCTTTAAAAAAGATACAGAATTGATCATTTTTAACCCGAATCATCAGCTTGCCACCACGGCGCTCGCCGTAAGCCGTTTCAAATTCTTCAGGTGTCATTTCAAGGTGGCTGCATATACGGGTCAGGTCTTTGGGACCTACAACTATACCGCCTTCTCCAAGGCAGCAGTGCCCGCACATTTTACAGTCAAAAGCTTCTTCGTCAGGTCTCTTCATATTCTTTACCGCATAACGCGTTGATGTTCTACCATGATGCATTTGTCTTCGATAACGGCGATGTTGTTCTGCGCCATCAGTGCTCCTGCTTCGGGACTGCTGATGCCCAGCTGCATCCAGAATGCCGCAGGGCGATGCGCCATAGCCAGAACTTCCCTTGCGTGCTCAGGGCAGTACTGGGAAGCGCGGAACAGGTTGACAATATCCACTGCAACGGGAATGTCCGTTATTGACGCATAGGTGGTCAGCCCCCATACATTCTGACGCACAGGGTGAACAGGAATAACAGTGTATCCGGCCTTAATCATATACCGGCCTACGGTATCTACTGCCTGACCGGGCTTGTCTTTGGCGCCGATAATGGCGATTGTCTTTGCCTTAGCCAAAATATCACGCATGGTGTCGTCAAACAGCATTGCAATTCCTCTCTGGTATGTGTGCCTGAATTCGCCAGGTCGGCGGGCGTGCCGCCATGACCGGCGAAGGTATATGATACGTATGGCCCTCGTAAAGCGCAATCAGCGCAAAAGAGGGGGTATAAATGAAACATGGCTTCGCCTTGAAAGGTTTTACCCTGACCGGTTACTTCCGCCCATGGTGAGGTTACAGCCCAGTCTGACTGTCAGGGGCAGCGGGACTTCCTGCAATTCAGGTGAAGTTTTACACTTTTTATGGAGATAATAATGACAGAGCAGTCCGTCCAGACAATAGTGGCCGCCGAGCGTATGCCGGAGCAGGAACTTGCATTGCGATATGCGCGTCTCAGAACGATTATGCAACAGCAGGCGCCGCAGGTTTCAGGCATGCTGATTTTTTCGCGGCTGAATATCTATTACCTGACAGGGACGCTGGGGAACGGGGTATTGTGGTTGCCCGTTGAGGGCGAACCGGTATTGTTGTTGCGTCGCGGACTGGAACGGGCCGCCGCTGAAAGTCCGCTAAAGCACATTCTTTCATTCCGCTCTTTTTCTGATGTTATTCCGAGCTGCTGTGATGCCGGTTCGCCTTTGGGCCGCGTGGTTGGTGTTGAGCAAAGCGGGCTTACGTGGCAACTGGGCAGTATGTTGCAGACCCGCCTGAAAGATGTGGAATTTGTAGCTGCCGATGGTTGCCTGGCGGCATGCCGCAGTGTGAAAACGGAATGGGAATTGAGGAAAATGCGTCTTTCCGGTGCACGTCATCATGAAGGACTGTACCACAGGCTGCCAAAGTTGCTGCATCACGGCATGACTGAACGGGCAATTGCCCACGCCGGATGGCAGACGTTCTTCAGTCTTGGTCATAGCGGTATTATGCGTATGAACGCGGCAGGCGAAGAAATTTTTCTCGGTCATGTATGTGCAGGTGAAAGCGGCAATTACCCCGGTCATTTTAACGGGCCGCTGGGCCTTGTGGGCGAGCACCCCGCAACCCCTGTCATGGGGTATGCCGGCCGTGTATGGAAGAAAGGACAAGTGCTTTCATGCGATATTGCATTTTGTCTTGAAGGTTATCACACGGATAAAACACAAATTTATTATTCCGGTTCTTCGTCTTCCATTCCAGACGTGGTACGGCGTGCTCATGATGCTTGCATTGAAATTCAGCAGCGCACGGCAGAGGCGCTGAAACCGGGTGCCATCCCTTCGAAATTATATGCACACTCGCTTGAGCTTGCAGAAAAAGCAGGTTTTGGTGAAGGCTTTATGGGGTTGGGCAATCGCAAGGTCGTGTTCCTGGGTCATGGTATCGGCCTTGCTATTGATGATCAGCCTGTTCTTGCAAAGCGGTTTGACGCACCAGTGGAAGCCGGGATGGTTTTTGCGGTGGAGCCTAAAATCAGTATAGCTGGTGTAGGCATGGTAGGGGTGGAAAACACCTTTGAAGTTACTGCAAAAGGCTCCCGCTGCCTGACTGGGGATGCGTATGATATTGTCTGCGTCGAGTAGCGGGCTTCAAGGTGTTTTTGCGTAACGGACGTTACCTTGTACGTAGCCCGTTCATAAAAAGGCTCACCGGATGGTGAGCCTTTTATTGTATGCAGACCCCCCCCCGCTAGGCGGGGGGTTCCGTAAAGCTTAAAGCTATAGAGATATTAGTAAAACTCCTTTTGATTTGCTAACTAATCCCTGCGGTCTGGCAACTGCAGGTGGCAAATCAAAAGGAGGTCACAATGGGTGACGCTAAGAGTTTAGCCCACACAAAATGGAACTGCAAATACCACGTAGTGTTTGCGCCAAAGTATCGGCGGCAAGTTTTTTACGGAGAGAAGAAGCGCGCAGTGGGTGAGATATTGCGCAAACTGTGTGAGTGGAAAGGTGTACATAT
>NZ_JBKEBF010000008.1:0-176249 GCF_047973035.1 Oleidesulfovibrio sp. | reverse complement strand
TTAGCAGTCGTTTCCAACCGTTATTCCGGTGATACAGGTAGATTATCCACGCGTTACTCACCCGTGCGCCACTTTACTCATCCCCGAAGGAACTTTCACGTTCGACTTGCATGTGTTAAGCACGCCGCCAGCGTTCAATCTGAGCCAGAATCAAACTCTCCAGTTAAAAAACTGTAAAGCCATTCTTAATGGCCAAATAAAGCTGAACTTATTTCCTGTCCAACTCGCTATTTAATTGTCAAAGAGCTTCGCTTGAAGCCCGCCGCCCGGCAGTTGACTGCCGCTGCGGAGTCGGCGTTATGCCTCGTATCCATCAGCGTGTCAACAACTTTTTTCACTTTTTTTCAAAAACCCGCCGGAGCGATTTTTTGCAGAGCGATTGGCAATGAGCTTTCCGCCGAAGCGGAAGGGCCTTCTATGTGGTCGGCCTCTCAATGTCAACACTCTTTTTTTATTTCTGAAAAAACTTTTTCAGAATCAAGTGATGCGCCTTACGGTCAAAGAACAGCCCTCGTCGAAGCGAGGAAGGGCGTTCTATGTGTTTCAGCACCCACCGTCAACAGTTTTTTTCATTTTCTTTGACATAAATAAACAACATTCTGTTTTATCAGCAGGTTACCACTCTTCTTCTTTGCTCTATCTACGGCAGGCAACAAAAAGCCCCCGTCCGCTATCCGGACGAGGGCTTATATATCATTATGCGTACCCGTTTACTCTACATATACCGTCAGCTTGTCACCGGGCCGGATGATGCTTCTGCGGCTCAGGTTATTCCACTGCATCAGGTCATTATGCGTCACGTTAAACTTACGGGCGATGGCCCAAAGCGAATCACCACTGCGAACTTTATATACAGTCGCCTTACGTGCTTTGTCCGACTTGGATGTGTTTACGGCTGTCACCTTTGAATCACCGGGGATGTAAAGCTTCTGACCGGGACGCAAAGTGTTGCCACGCAAGCTGTTAGCACGTTTCAGCGTTGCCACGCTGGTGTTATGAGAACGTGCGATGTCGTACAGCGTGTCCCCGCTGCTGACTACGTAAGAGCCACGCTTTTTGGCAATGGCACGGGTGGCCTGAAAAGACTCGGGAATCGGCTTGGCATTACCGGAGCGCGGAATCATCAACCGCTGACCGGGGCGCAACATATTGCTTGTTTTACGGTTTACCTTTTTCAGCACAGCAATAGGTACCCCGTATTTACGGCTGATGCGATACCATGAGTCGCCGTTGCGCACCTTGTAATCCACCCAGCCGGCATAAGGACGGGACTCTGCTTTGGACAAAAAGGCCACGGCCTTATCCTTTGCTGCCGGGGTGATATATACTGTGCTCTTTGCATCGGGAGGCGATACATAGCGCAAAAATGCCGTATTGTACTTGCGGAAATCATCCCACTTCATGCCGGATGCCTCGGCAAGAGCCAACAGATCGGTGCCACCTTTCACTTCCAGCGATTCAAGTTCCGGCGCGCAATCCATACGCAGCGGCTTAAAGCCCAGCTCTTCAAGGTTGCGCATAATCTTTACGATGGCGATAAACTTGGGCACGTAGTGCTGTGTCTCGCGGCGCAGCTGCTTGCGGCGGCTGAGCTTATGATTCTTGCTGGTCAACTCAAAAAAGCTTTCGGCACCGGTGCCTTTAATGGCACGACCGATTTTGCCCTCTCCTGCGTTATAGGCAGCAAGAGCCAGATACCAGTCGCCAAACTCTCCGTACAGCCATGAAAGATAGTTAGAAGCTGCTTCTGCAGACTTGTACGGATCACGGCGCTCGTCGATCCACCAGTCATAGCGCAAACCATACTTACGGCCGGTAAAGGGCATAAACTGCCAGACACCGGCAGCGCCTGCGCGGGAATAAGCGTTGGGGTTGAAACCGCTTTCCACAAAAGCCAGATATACCAGTTCTTCCGGCAATCCTTTGCTGCGGAACACATCGCGGGCGGCAGGAAGATAAATTTCTGCCCGCTCGAGATACCGTTCGAAAGAACCACGAGCGCGGTGTGTAAAATATTTAATATATGATTCAACAACGCGCCTGTCGTCCTCATCCATCTCGATATCGATATCAAGTTGGGTCAACAGCGCCTGTTCTTCTTCTTCGGTAAGAGGCTGATTGTCATCTGCGGGAGGAACTTCCAGCTCTACCACTTCTTCTGCTTCGTTCAGGGGGGCTTGCTGTTCCGCTTCCGGCACGGGGCAGGCTTCTGCCTCCACCACGGGTTGCAGTTCAGGTTGCGGGGTGGTTTTGCCGGAAACACAGCCGCCGGCACCGAGCAGAAGCACTAGCAAGGCAAGTGTGCAGGTGCGGCTGGTCACAAAACCGCTTTTAAATATATACATAAGATGCCATTGTCTCCGTATGGTGTTCGAATTACCCTTGCAGTTGATAGAAAACGCGGGTACTGCGGGACACAGTTCGCCCCCTGTTACCCTAAACGTACACGGGAAGCAATGCGGCAGCGCTGCCGCCAACTTTTAGACTGATGCCCGGTCTGATCCCAGTCCTGCGGCCTAGTTACCCATGAAACATAACGACACAGACAACTCCATCCTGCCCGGCATAAAGCCTGTGCTGGAACAACTGCAGAGCGCCCCTGACCGTGTAGACTCGGTCACTATACGCAAAGGCCGCAAAAATGCAGATACAGATGCCATCGTAAACCTGTGCCGCAGGCACGGAGTCCGCTTTACTTTCGTACAGGACGCCGCGCTAGCGAAGCTGTATTCTGGAAATCACCAAGGTGTTGTAGCACGAGTCTTCAATGCAGGCTACGTAGAGGTTGAAGACGTGCTGGAAGCGGCCCTCAACAGTCCTATGAAGCTGGTTCTGGCTCTTGATCAGGTGCAGGACCCCGGCAATGCGGGAACACTGGCACGTACACTATACGCTCTGGGCGGAGCCGGAATCATCATTCCCAAGCATAATGCATCCGCACTGGGAACAGCCGCCGCCAAAGCCAGCGCCGGAGCACTGGCCAAGCTGCCCGTTGCGCGCGCCACCAACCTGTCCCGCGCATTGGAAACAGCCTTGGACATGGGCTTTAATGTTTATGCAGCCCGCTTTGACGATAACTCGCAAAACGCGTTTACAACCGAGCTGTACACCCCTGCGGTGCTCGTACTGGGCAACGAAGATAAAGGCGTACGCCCCGGCGTGGCAAAACGCTGTACCGCTTCTATCCATATTCCCATGCAGCGCCAGTTTGATTCGCTAAACGTGGCGCAGGCAGGAGCCATGCTGATGGGTTGTTTCTATTCCAAGCTTCAGTCTTAGCTAACGGTTATCAAAAATACAAACAAAAAACCGCCGCACCATTCCGGTGCGGCGGTTTTTTACTGCTGTAACAGTCGCGGCATCAGGAGCTACGGCCGAAACAGATATGGCGTCATCGAACGTAGTTCGGAATATTAATGAACACGTCCCTCGTGAATGCCAGCATTTTATCCATAATCCACGGAAATGATACAAGCAGTGCAAGAAAAATAGAAACAATCTTGGGTATGAACGACAGGGTGGTTTCCTGAATCTGCGTTGCCGCCTGAATGACAGAAACAAACACACCTACTGCCAGACCGATGCCCAGCATGGGCAAAGAGATAGTCAGTGCAAGTTCAATGGCCTGACGCGCAAAACCTACTACAAATTCGGGTGTCATGTTTTCGACTCCTTACAAATTTACATCTATGCCCGTCAGAGCATGAAGCTGTTTACAAGTGATGTTGTGAGCAGGCCCCAGCCATCCACCATGACAAACAGCAGAATTTTAAACGGCATGGAAACCATCATGGGAGGCAGCATCATCATACCCATAGCAAGCAGGATGGATGCCACAACCATATCAAGAACAAGGAACGGTATGTAGATAAGAAAGCCGATGGTAAAGCCGGTTTTCAACTCACTGATAACATATCCGGCTGCCAGCATGATGGTCGGTACGTCATCTTTGTTACGCGGTCTTTCCATGCCTGTAATGCCATAGAATACAGACAGGTCTTTTTCGCGGGTATGCTTGAACATAAACTCGCGCAGCGGCTCCTGCGCCACTGTAAGCGCCTGCTGAAAACCAATGCGTTCTTCCAGATACGGTTGCAGGGCTTTGTCATTAATCTCTTTACCGACGGGCATCATGATGACCACCGTCATAAAGATGGCAAGGCTGGCAAGCACCTGATTGGGTGGCAGCGTAGGCAGGCCCATGGCCTGACGTACAAAGTGGAATACAATGATGATGCGGGTGAAACTGGTTACGGTAAGCATGATGGCCGGAGCCAGCGAAAGGACCGTAAGCAGGAAAAGGATTTCAAGAGTGACGGCGACTTTTTCAGGCTCGGTCGCTCCGCCGGAAAGAGTAAGCTGCAGGTCCGGCAGGGCGATGTCCTGTGCGGCCGAGGCAGCTTCGGGCAGCAGTACCGCTGCCAGCACTGCCGCAAGCAACCCGACGCCTGTCAACAGAGTGACGGCGGGTTTACGAGTTGTCTTGAGTGTCCTGCAGCACCGCTGCAAAGCCGTTTTCAGCATCATCATGGTGGTCTTTAAGCTCCGTCAAGAGATTGATGTTGTGGTCCGTGACCCCCAACACCAATCGTCTATTCAAGATGCGTACCACCATGACGGAACGCTTGGGGCCAAGCATCAGTTGCCCCTCCACGTGCATGTCCCCCGGCCTGAAGGACTTGCCTCTGCCTGCCAGACCGAAACGCCGGACAGCCCACAAAATGCCATACAACGCTGCAAGCAGCAGACAGAGCATCCCGATGGCCTGAATATACCCCGTCCAGTCAAACGAGGCGCCGCCTGCCCCCAGCCCTGTAGCGTTGGCAGCACGGGTTACGGCTTCTGCGGCAGTGGCATTGACCGACGAAACTGCATCAAGCACACCCCGCACACTCTGCGCTTCCTGTGTACCGTTTGCTTGCAGAATCGCGGCGTTGCCTGTTGCATTCAGCGTGGCATTAAGCATTGCAAAATTCCGGCTACCCTAACTGCTTCACGCGTTCGATGGGGCTGATGATATCTGTCAGACGCACGCCGAATTTTTCATTAATGACAACAGCTTCGCCGCGGGCGACCAGCTTGCCGTTAACATAAATTTCAAGCGGCTCACCTGCCAGCTTATTCAGCTCTACAACAGACCCCTGACCAAGCTGGAGCAGCTCGTTGATAAGCAGGCGGGTACGCCCCAGTTCTGCCGAAACATCAAGCGGAATATCCAGAATGAAATCAAGCTCGCGCTTGCCGGAATCAGGTCTGGGAGATTTGGCTTCCTCGGTCAGGTCCTTAAATTCCATATCGCGTGCAGCAGAAGCAAAGAAGCCCTGCTCTTTCTCTTTTTTCAGCTGGTCCTGCTCATCGCTTGCCAAAGCAGCGGCCCACTCCGCAGCCAGCTGGTCTTCCGCCGAAGAGCCGCCGGCATCAGCACCGCCATCTTCTTCGCTTTCCTGCTCTTCCAGCGCTGCAGCCCACTGGGCGGCCAATGCATCCTGATCGACGTCTTTATCTGCCATATCATTATCCTTCCTTGGGTTGTCTTCTGCGGCAAAACACACAAGCCGCAGGGCTCCCTACTGGATGACCATTTCGGTAAAATACACCCGCCGCACCTTTGAGCCACCCAGAATCTGGTTCAGCCTGGCGACAATCTCATTCTTCAAAAGCAACTTATTTTCCAGCGGAGCAAGGTCCGCATATGACTTGCTGGACAGTAACAGAATGATGGCATCCTGAATGCGTGCAGTCGCCCTGTTAAGCTCTTCCCCTGCCTTGGGGTTTATCACTTCGACGTCCAGCGTCATCTTAAGGTACCGCCTGCCGAGCGGGTCGGAAAGGTTGACCAGAAATGTCGGCAACGTAACAATCTGAACATCTTCAGGTGTTTCTTCACCCTGCTGAACCTGTTCTTCCTGCGCTGTATCGCCGCCACCTGCAAAAAAGGTAAAGTAGGCAAACGCACCGCCACCTGCCAGCACAAGCAGCAGCACGATCATGATGATCCACTTAAGCTTGCCGCCTTTTTTTTCCTGAGTGACTTCTTCCGCCACGATATTACTCCTTGCAGGTTCGCTGTGTTAGCTGTAACGCCCAAGCCATTGGGTCGTCTTAAGCAAAATTTCCACACGCCTGTTCTGGGCTCTGCCTTCCGGCGTGGTATCGGGTACCAGCGGTTTGTCCGGCCCGTAGCCGGAAATGGAAAACCTGCTGGCTTCCAGACTCCGCCCCAGAAAGAACTCCAGCACCGCCAAAGCCCGCCTGCCTGAAAGATCATAATTATCAATCCGGGCAGAAGGCGTATCATCCGTATAGCCTGCGATATTCACATCCGCCGAGCTGTATTGCAACACATCCGCCAGCGGGACAAGCAGCTTTTTTGCCGCTTCGGTCAGATCCCAGCTGCCGGGCCGGAAAAGCACACCGTCTGTAAGCACGATGGCAAGCCCTTGCGGGTCTTGTAAAATACGCAGGTTTCTATCAAGTGTACCGGCATCAATCTCCGGCGGCAAGACATCGTCCGGCCAAAGAAGATCTTTAAGCCTGTCGGGCTTATCCATGGTGTCCTGCGGTGAATCCAGAAGCTCCAGAACCAGCTGGATACGCTGGGGCACCTTGCCGGGACTTAGCGCACCCATCACGCTGAAGTTACTCGAGTACGGGTTGATACGCGACAAAAGCACCTGATCCATGGAAGCCATGGAAAGCAGCAATACAAAAAACGTAAGCAGCAGAGTAACGAGGTCGGAAAACGTCACCAGCCACATCGGGACGCCTTCTTCCTCCGGCGGTTTCTTTTCCCGTGCCATGCTTACGGCCTCCTCAGGTCGTCGTACCCGCCTGCATCCTGAAGCACATTGCCCTTATCTTGCGGTGCAGGCTTGTCATTCAGCCTGCCGCCTACAGGGCCTTCCACCGGCGCATCAAGCGAAAAGCGAAAATCCTTGTATTCAAAAAGGCCCCGCTCACGATACCTGGCCTGCTCCTGTTCCTGCATCTTGCGTATCCATTCACGGTTACGCTTATCCAGCACAATATCTACGCGGCTGTTACGCCTGCGCCCGTCAGGAGTCTTATTATCATATCTGGGGCGAAAATGAGCAAAAGCCTCAACTTTCAAATTCTTCTCCGGCAGACCCCGCCCTGTCAGATATCTGTAAATAGCCATCACCCGCATAAATGAAAGCCGCCAGGTAGGAGCCGGTTCCTTTTCATTAAAAGAAACTTTGTACTCCTGTCCTGCTTCTGCGCGTTGCGAGGCAGTATGCCCTGCCAGTAGCAACGGGTGATCGACCTTAAGGAGCCAGGGCAGAATCCTGTCGAGCAATTTCACACCGCTGGGAGTCAGAATAAACGACCCCGGGCTGAACAGTACCGCATCGTTGATGGACAAAATCTGCACCATGCTGTTTTCCTGAAAGTTCAAATCCCTGTTCTGGTCTTCCCATATAAGGTCTTTCAGGGGTTGCAGGTCATTAACGCTGTCCATTTCCATCGGGCCGGGCTCTACAATTCTGGAAGGGCCGTCCACCGCCATGGGGTTAAAGCTGCCCGTAGCCGTGCCGAAGGCTCCGGTTACAGAAGCAAGCACAACCAGTTTGCGGCGCTCGTCCAGCACAGACATACTGACCAGCAAAACAAAAAAGGTAAGCATAAGCGTCATCATGTCCGAAAACGTGATGAGCCATGTCGGGGCGCCGCCTCCGCCGCCACCTTTTTTCTTTTTCTTGCGTGCCATGCCCTGCGTCCTTGTTGTGCCGCAGACTAACCTGCGTCAGCTTTGCGTTCTTTGGGCGGCTGATAGCTGGACAGTTTTTCCTGAATGATTCTGGGGTTCTCACCACGTGAAATGGCAAGAATACCTTCCATCTGCATCTCGCGCACGGTCACTTCTTCGCGGGAGCGCATTTTCAGTTTTCCCGCCATGGGAATAAAAACAAGGTTCGCCAGAACGGCGCCATAAAAAGTCGTAATAAGCGCCACAGCCATTGCAGGACCGATGGAGCTGGGGTCACTCATGGTCTGCAGCATCTGCACAAGACCGATAACCGTACCGATCATACCCAATGCAGGAGCATACGCGCCCATGGCGTTTACAATTTCCACGCCGGTTTCGTGGCGGGATTCCAGACTGCTGATTTCCGTTTCAAGAATTTCCTGAATGGCTTGCGGCTCAAGGCCGTCAACCGTCAGCTGCAGACCTTTGCGCAGGTAAGCGTCGCTTACTTCTTTGATAACCGGCTCAAGCGAAAGAATACCTTCGCGACGTGCACGGTTAGCAAAGTCCATAAACTGATCAATGATGGCGGTGGGACTCTGGCTGGAGGCATTGAACGTCTTTTTGATTACCCCCATAACGCCCAGCACAGTTGCCAGCGGATAGTTGACCAGCGTGGCCCCGATAGTGCCGCCCATAACGATGAGCAGCGACGGAATAGACACGAAGATCATAATGCTGCCGCCTTCGAGGATGCCCGCAAGCACCAGACCGAAGGAGATCACAATGCCAAGTATGGTTGCCAAATCCATAAAGAGTTCTCTTTTCCCTGTCAGCGGGGAGCACGTTCACCGAAAATGTCTGTTCCCACTCTTACCAGTGTGGCGCCTTCTGCCACGGCCTGCTCGAAGTCGTGCGACATGCCCATTGAAAGGTGCGGCAATGCGTGGCCGATGCGCGGCTCAAGCTGTTCCTTAAGCTGGCGCAGCTGCGCAAAATACGGCTTTGCTTCGTCACCCTGACAACTCAGCGGCGGCATGCACATAAGCCCTTTAAGCCTGAGCGAATCCATACCGGCGATGCTGTCTGCAAGTTGCAGAAGCTCATCGTCCGCCGCTACACCGGACTTTTGTGGTTCGCAGCCGATGTTAACCTGAATAAGCACATCCTGCACGGCACCGGCAAAGGATTGTTCGGCCTCTGCCAAGGCCTGCATGACTCCTTGCAATTTACGGGCCAGCTTTTCAGAGTCAACTGTATGTATTAGCGCAAACCGCCCTGCGACATCGCGGGCTTTGCGGGACTGAACATGCCCGATAAAATGCCATGCGATATCAAGTGTGGCCAGTTCCTGCTGTTTTTCCAACGCTTCCTGCATATAGCTTTCGCCAAAGGCGAAATGCCCCGCAAGCCTTGCCAGAGCCTCTACCGCGGCTGCCGGATGAAATTTGGAAACAGCAACCAGCGTCACTTCATCATGCGCTCTGCCTGCTACGCGCACAGCCTCATCAAGGCGGTGACGCACCGAAGCCAGACGGTCGCACAGCGCCTTCTGTTCGTGTTCAAGCAACGTCATTTATAATTTCCCGTACAAGCTTTATCGGCACCGGTACAATAAACCATACCGGCATCTTGTTCCCGTTAAACGTTTTTTTGACAGCACGCAAAAAAATACGCCCGAAACAGCAATGCCCCGCCGTCAGGCAGGGCATCGCGGCGCAGTCAGATTCAGCGGCAAACCGGAATCAGCCGGAGCATTACAACCTATTGAGCACCCATGCCCAGATCAATCATAAAGCCTTCGTTATCCATCCAGTCATCCGTCACGCGCACCCACAGATCCAGAAACACCTTGCTGTCCACAAGTTTTTCAATTTCCTTACGCGCATCGGTGCCGATCTTTTTAAGCGTCTGTCCCTGCTTGCCGATGACCATACCCTTGTGGTTTTTACGTGCCACATGGATAACGGCATGAATAACCACGCGGCCCTCTTCTTCAAGGTCTTCCCACTTTTCCACGCTGACGGCGGTATTGTAGGGCAGTTCCTGACGAAGTTCGAGGAACAGTTTTTCACGGATGATTTCTGCCGCCATAAAGCGGAGAGGTGCCGTGGAAACCTGATCTTCAGGGAACGCAGGTCCGGCTTCGGGCAGCTGGGCCTTGATGTGAGCCAGCATCTGGCGCAGGCCGTCATCGTTAAGAGCCGAAACAGGGTAAATCTCTGCCTGAGGCCACAGTTCGGCAAGCTTTTCCAGCAAGGGAAGCATCCGCGACTTGTCAGCAAACAGGTCAACTTTGTTCAGGGCAACGATAACAGGACGCTTCTCGTTGCGGATAGCTTCGCGCAGCGGGGTGATGTCGTTATCGAGGAAGTCAGGTTTGCGCACGTACAGATTGGCATCAAGCACAACAAGAATGGCATCAGCGCCATCCATGCTCTGCCATGCGGTCTGCAGCAGCAGGCGATTCATCTTGCCGCGCAGTTGGTGGATACCGGGAGTATCCATAAAAACTACCTGCGCATCAGATTCAGTCAGGATACCGACAATCTGGTTACGCGTGGTCTGCGGCTTGGGCGTCACGATGGCAACCTTCTGCCCCAGCAGAGTGTTCATCATCGTGGATTTGCCCGCATTGGGGGGGCCCATCAAGGCTACCCAGCCGCAGCGATGTTCTGAAGAACGAGTCATATATTCATCATCTCCTGATGTAGTAAGCAAAATTAAACCGAACCTTGTTTCATCCCCTTACAGTAAAGTCAAGCGGCACGCCATGCTATTTTCCGGCGGACCGTTGACCTTTTACCTTCAATCTGTATTACATAATCGCAGCAAAGGAGATAACCATGCCAAGAAAGGTGAAATCCGTGCGCGTTCCGGAGGAGCTCGCATCGCTGGATTTGTCTGCCGTCATCGGGGAGTGTGAAAAGTTTCTTCGCGATCTGGAATCTGCCACCCTGCTCAAACAGCAGGGCGATAAAGACGCGGCAGAAGCGCTGTTGCGTGCGCGGGAAGCAGATCTGGGCCGGAAAATAGGCCTGAAAGTATGGGAAGCCCGCAAGCAGTTCGGGCAAGAGCGCCTGAAAGCCAAACACGGCAACGGCGAGTAACGTATAAAAACACTGCGGTCATCAGAACACTTTTCCCCTATGCCCCGCACCCGGACAATCTTCTGACCGCTGCATATTCTTTTCCCTTTCGGATTTTTCATAAGCGGGCCACGTTACATCGTGGCCCTTTCTGCCGGCTGACGCAACAAGGGGCTGCATCCAGCCTTGTCCTGCCATCGTTTTCCAGATAAAAACCACGCTGCAGAGGAAGTCCGCTACAGGCAAAGCCTGCCAGCAGATACCGGCTGCACCTCCGGCAGAGACAGAGACAAGCAGCCAGCCCTGCCTGCATCTGCACTACTTCATTGCCGCTATCCGCGTTCTACAACTTTGCCGGAGCAGGCACCACGGGCAGCAGCGGGCCAAGGTCAATGCCTTTATCGGTTACCAGCGCCCTGTGCGGGTACATTTCCACCCCTGCCGCCATGGCCTCGTAAAAAAGTGCGGCGTAAACCGGATCAATGAAATCGGCAGGGGCAAAGCAGTGCCCGTCAGTACGCTGAATCAGATAAAACATGGCGGCACGCCCCCCTTGCTTCACTATAGACATCATCTCCCGCAGGTGCTTCTGCCCGCGCTCGGTAGCAGCATCAGGAAACGCAGCCACATCATCTTCCACCATCGTCACGTTTTTACATTCCACCCACAGCGTAGGCAGTCCGGTCCCTTCTGCCGCATCCATTCGCGCATCAAGGCGGCTTTCGCCGCATTTGGCCTCGCGCCGGAACGCTGTGTACCCTTCGGCCCAGGGCAACTTTCCGGCATGAAATGCAAGTTCCAGCAGTTTGTTAGGCGTCTGGGTGTTCACGCCCACCCACATGCCGTCCAGCCCGACAAGCTCCTGCGTCCATTTAAGCTTGCGGTCCGGATTGGCCGCCGGTGAAGCCAGCACCGGCGCACCGCGGCGCAACAGCCCCATCATGGAGCCGGAGTTATTGCTGTGAATCCACACACTTTCCGGCCCGTTTTCACCGGACATCTCAATCTCCACGCTGAACCGCTTCACACGACGCACAAACGCACCTACGGCACATCCCCGGGGAAAGGGCAGCAAAGGGGTATCACTCATTGTATTTATCCTTTATATAATTCAACGGCGGAGCAGCATAAGAGCTCTATCCTGCAACATACCGCAGCTACACAGAAAAAACATACTACAGCACACGTTATATAATGAAATGCAGGAAAATGCTCCACCCGGACAAAGTCAAATTTACAGTTGTGCAGTAACCTGATAACCACGCCCGTACGAGCATCATACCAATACCAGCATGGGAGAACACCCCGATGAAGATCTCCGACCGTCTTATGCAGGTCAAACCTTCGGCCACTTTGGCTGTTAATGCCAAAGCGCTGGAACTGAAAGCGCAGGGCCGTGAAATTATCAGCCTATCTGTAGGCGAACCGGATGTGCCCCCGTCAGCTCACATAGGGGCTGCGGCCAAACAGGCCATCGACGACAATTTTACCCGCTACACCGCTGTACCCGGCATTCCGGAACTGCGTGAAGCCGTTGCAGGTTACTTCAACCGTTTTTACGGCGTTGATGCCGCCGTTGAAAACACCATTGTAACCAACGGCGGCAAACAGGCTCTGTACAACCTTTTTCAGGTACTGCTCAACCCCGGCGACGAGGTGCTCATTCCCACACCGTACTGGGTAAGCTACCCCGCCATGGTGCAGCTTGCAGGCGGCGTGCCCGTTACCGTGGCAGCCAGTGCAGAAGCTGACTTTAAAATCAGCGTGAAAGACCTGAAGCAGGCTCTTACCCCGCGCACCCGCGTGCTGCTGATGAACTCTCCGTCCAACCCCACGGGAGCCTGTTACACCCGCGAAGAGATGGACGAGATTGCAGCATGGGCCATTGAAAATGGTCTGTTCATCATCTCCGACGAAATTTACGACCAGCTGGTATACGCTCCCGCCAGCCCCGCGGGCCTTGCTCCGTGGTGGCAGAGCAACCCCGGACAGGTCTGCGTGGTTAACGGTCTTGCAAAAAGTTTTTCCATGACCGGATGGCGCGTAGGTTACGTACTGGGCCACCCTGATCTGGTAAAAGCTCTGGGCAAAATTCAGGGGCAGTCCACGTCCAACGTGTGCTCCATAGCCCAGAAAGCAGCACTTGCCGCGCTTACCGGCCCGTTTGATGCGCTGGACACCCTGCGCACGGAATACGCCCGTCGCCGCGACATCGCGCTGGACATCATGTCCGGCTGGAAAGACGTGGTCTGTCCAAAGCCTGACGGAGCATTCTACCTGTTCCCCGATGTGCACCGCTTGTACAACGACACCATTCCCGATTCCGCAACGCTGTGCACCCGTCTGATGGAAGACGCCGGAGTGGCTCTTGTCCCCGGTGTCGCCTTCGGCGATGACCGCTGCGTACGCATCTCCTACGCTGTTTCAGAAGAAACACTTCGCGATGCTCTCGGCAAAATAAGCAAAGTGCTCTTTCCATAAATCCCCTTATAGGGAATAATGGATCGGACTGCCGCCCCCTTCGTTTTACATGAAGGGGGCGGATACATGCCGATTCACGACAACCAACAAGGAGCGAGCACATGAGCAGCAGCGCCTTTCTGAACTGGGCCCATGCATACACCGGCCGCGTGGCAGGAGCCGATCCTGCGGCCTTTACTCCCCGTCTTGGTGAAGCAGCCAACCTGCTGGGCCGCGACATTGCCGCAGGAAAACTGCCGTTTATCAACATGCCGTATGCAGACAGCATGACACAGCAGCTTGAAGCATTGACTCCCGGGCTTGCACGTTTTGAGCATATGGTCGTTCTCGGCATCGGCGGCTCCGCACTGGGAGCCCGTGCCCTGCAAAAAGCCTTTTTCCCTCAGCAGGACCGTCCGGGACACAAAGGCCCGTGGCTGTGGATTGCAGACAACGTGGATGCCGACAGCCTTGAGGCATGGCTTGCCAGCCTGCCTGCAGAAAAAACCGTTGTTGTTGTTATCAGTAAATCCGGTGGCACCATTGAGACTATCGGTCAATATTTCATAGTCCGCGACTGGTTGCGCCAGCAATGCGGCAACAGCTGGGCACAGCATGTTGTTACCGTAACGGACGAAAACAACGGTTTTCTGCGCGATGAAGCAAACACCCACGGCTTTGCATCCATGCCGGTACCCGACAATCTGGGCGGCCGGTACTCCGTGCTTTCCGGCGTGGGGTTAATTCCCGCGGCATTTATGGGCATGGACTGGAAGGCGCTTGTACGCGGCGCAAAAGCCGTAGGCGCTCCGCTTTACGCCAATCCTGACGCCGCAACTCTGGGCGCGCACCCCGCATGGCAGCTTGCCGTGTGGAATACCCTTCTTATGAAAGAAGGCTACAGCCAGCTGATTTTCTTTTCGTACATGCCGCTATGGGCACAGTTCGGGTTCTGGTTTGCGCAGCTGTGGGCCGAAAGTCTGGGCAAGGAGGGTAAAGGCTCCATGCCGCTGCCTGCCGTCGGTGTAACCGACCAGCACTCCACACAGCAGATGTTCCTTGACGGCCCGCGTGATAAGGCATGCCTGTTCCTTACATGCAGCTCATTACCCGAAGGCCGCCAGTTCCCCGACGATATGCCCGAAAAATGGCATTTCCTGCGCGGCAAGCGATTTGGCGAACTGCTGCACGCAGAAGCGCTGGGCACCCGCATGGCGCTGCACAGCACAGGCACACCGCTGGTTGAAATCAACATGGCAGGCTCTGACGAAGAGCAGGCGGGGCGGCTTATCGGCCTTCTGGAAATTACAACATTGCTTACCGGCTGGCTGCTGGATATAAATCCGCTGGACCAGCCTGCAGTTGAACTGGGCAAACGCCTTGCCAACGCAAAGCTGGGCGCCCCCGGTTACGATACCGAAACAGCTGACCTCGGCGCTTTTTTAAGCGCTCAAGGAAAGCAGCAGGAGTTCTAAACTTTGCCGGCACTTTACAGCACGGGTGAGCGCCCATTACGGTTCGCCCGCTTTCTTTCCTGGACCTCACTCGTGCTCATTGTAGTCACCAGCACCGTGTTTTCGCTGTTTATCGCAAACAGTGCGCGCACAACTCTGCTGATGAAGCAGAAAGATTACGCCATGCTGCTGGCTGAAAACCTGAACAGCCACATATACAAGCGCTTCGTCAAACCCACGCGTCTGGCATTCGGCAGGGTTGAGCTGATAAAACCCTTTCAGTACCGCGGGCTTGATCAGGTCATCCAGACCACTATCCACGGACTGCAGGTGGATTATCTGCGAATTTTCGACCATTCCGGCACAATCTCATATTCTTCCAAAGTGGATGAAGTGGGCCTCAAAACACTGGCCGACAGAAGCGTTACCAACGCCTTTGACAAGGGAGGGCACAGCTTTTCCATCATCGGCCGCACGTCATTGCTCAATGCCATGTTCAACTTTGACATGGAGCCGGGAACTTTTATTCTGCGCACGACGTATGTGCTGCGTACCATGGAAGACGACCTGCCGGACGACAGGCAGGAAATCATCGGCGTTATGGAGTTTGCACAGGACATAACCAGCGACTACAAAGAAGTGGTCAACTTTCTGTGGCTGCTGGTAGGAGCCTCGCTTGCATCGTCATTGACGCTGTTCCTGCTGCTGGTGGTCATCATCCGCAGAGCGGAACGCGCTCTTAACGAACGGCTGGTGGAAAAAGAACGCCTCGAACGCGACCTGCATCAAAACGAAAAGCTTGCCAGCATGGGCCGCATGGTAGCCAGCATCGCCCACGAAATCCGCAATCCTCTGGGGATTATCAGCTCCAGTGCAGAATTGCTGCTGCGCCGCACCGGCAACGCCGACCCTCTTACCGGTAAGATTCTGCAGGCCATCTTTGACGAAGCAAAACGTCTGGGGCAGACTGTGACGGATTTTCTGGACTACGCCCGACCGCGGCGTCCTGCCAAGGATGCCGTTGACGTGGCAGCCTTACTGACGCAGGCCACAGGCTTCATGGAAGGCGAATTTTCACGCTCGAATGTTTCCGTGGCCACTGATTTTACCGAAGGTCTTGCGGTGGCAGGCGACAAAGATCTGCTGTACCGTGCCTTTTACAATCTGATGGCTAACAGCTTGCAGGCCATGCAGGGTAACAGCATGGATAACGGCGTACTGACCATTGCCACACGCAACGGCAATGACGGAAACATAGAAATACGCTTTTCGGACAATGGCCCCGGCTTCCCTCAGGAAGGCCGCAAAAAGCTGCTTGATCCGTTTTACACCACCCGTGACGAAGGCACCGGCCTCGGCCTTGCCATCGTGAACAATATCATCACCAGCCATGAAGGCTCGATGGAACTGACCGATGCCGAAGGCGGCGGCGCGGAAGTGCGCGTTCTGCTGCCAAAGGCATGATACGGATGACCTATGACCAAAGACACCCACGTTCTGCTGCTTGACGACGAAAAAAACTATCTTCTGGTGCTGGAAGCGTTGCTTACCGATGCCGGATACAAGGTCACGGCCATCAGTGATCCGGAAACCGGTCTGGCATTT
The DNA here is from genome assembly GCF_047973035.1 of Oleidesulfovibrio sp. NCBI lineage: Bacteria > Pseudomonadati > Thermodesulfobacteriota > Desulfovibrionia > Desulfovibrionales > Desulfovibrionaceae > Oleidesulfovibrio > Oleidesulfovibrio sp. The sequence goes on along the minus strand of NZ_JBKEBF010000008.1, from coordinate 159,933 downwards.
CTGGATGAATCCGATGTGGACGTAGTCGTTACCGACATGAAAATGCCCAAGCTGACAGGGCAAAATGTGCTGGACCATGTAAAAAAGCGCTACCCTCACGTTCCTGTTCTTATCATGACCGCTTTCGGCAGCATCGAAGGTGCAGTGGAAGTAATGAAGACCGGAGCCTTCGACTACATCACCAAACCGTTTTCCAACGACGAATTGCTGTTGTCAGTCCAGAACGCTGCAGAGCTGGCTCTGGCACACCGCCGCTACCGTCTGCTGGCGGAAGCCATGGAACAGCGCTTCGGCCCGCGACAGATTGTGGGGAACAGCCGTGCCATCCGCGATGTGCTGACCATGGTGCAACGGGCAGGCCCCAGTAAATCCACTGTGCTCATCACCGGCGAATCCGGCACCGGCAAGGAGCTGGCAGCGCGCGCCATTCACTATTCTTCGCCCCGCAAAGACGGTCCCTTTATCAGCGTCAACTGCATGGCACTGAACCCCGGCGTGCTGGAAAGCGAACTGTTCGGCCACGAAAAGGGCTCGTTCACCGGCGCTACCGCCATGAAGCGCGGCCGCTTTGAAATGGCCCACGGCGGCACGTTGTTTCTGGATGAAATAGGCGAACTTTCGCACGATATGCAGGTTAAACTGCTCCGCGTGCTGCAGGAGCGTACTTTTGAACGCGTAGGCGGCAGCGACCCCCTTGAGGTGGACATCCGCGTGGTGGCAGCCACCAACAAAAATCTTCAGGAAGAGGTTACTAAAGGAACCTTCCGCGAAGACCTTTTCTACCGCCTTAACGTCGTGCAGCTTGAGCTGCCCCCCCTGCGTGAACGCCGCGAAGATATTCCGCTGCTGGCGGCACACTTTGTACAAAAGTTTGCCGACGACAATGACACACAGCCCAAGACATTTTCGCCGGAAGCTCTTGATTACATGACCGGCTATGAATGGCCGGGCAATATCAGGCAGCTGGAAAACATCGTGGAACGCTGCATGGTGCTGACCCCCCGTGATACCATCGGGGTGGAAGACCTGCCGCACGAAATCCGCGACGAAGAAACCCAGCTGAAAAGTGCCGTCGACCTGTTGCCCGTCAAGCTGGACCTTGCCGACACGCTGGACAAGCTGGAATCAGCCCTTATCCGCCGAGCTCTGGTGCGCAGCGAATTTGTTCAGGTAAAAGCTGCCGAACTTCTGGGAATTTCCAAAAGCCTGCTGCAATACAAGCTTAAAAAATACGGCATCACAGGCCATTAGGCTTGCCTTCTTTTTGTCTTCAAAGCCGGAATACATACCGTATTCCGGCTTTTTTATTTTCATCAGGTACTGCGTCGTAACTTTTTCGCCTCTGCCATCTTTGCCGGAGGGCTGGTACATGGTACATATAACAACGCGTTGCGCCACGACAGGTCGTGGCATAATGCCGGACAACAGTTATGATAAGACGGGGGACCGTATGAAATATAAAACAGCCTTTCACTGTACCCGAACAGAACTTGCAAACGTATTGCGTGCCATAGCAGACGCCGTAGAGGGTAAGGGCTCCGACACATACCCACTGCCCAAAACGGATTCATTCCGCAAACTGAAACTGGCAGTAAAAGATGAAGGGGACCGTTGTCTGGTCAGCTTTGCAACAAAGGACGACGATGACCTGTTCTGTTCCGAGTGCGGCAGCAGCCCCGTAGTTGATACCAGCTACAAGCACCTGAAAAAACGCATGCAGGCCACATTCCGCACGCTGCTTACCGCAGCCCGTAACGGAACAATGCCGCAGCAGGCTACGGTTGATCTGTTTGTAGAAGATTCACACACCATGATTTCGTTTTCCGGCTACGGAGACGAATTTTACAACGACTATATGGATGCCGTGCACAGTCTGGAAGCAGCCTGTAAGCAAGGCGATACCGCAACGGCCAGTGCTGCCGTGGAAGAGCTGAACAGACAGAAGTCCGCCTGCCACGCCAGATACAAATAGCAGCGGCACAGGCGGAGCAGTTTCCGGGCAAGACAAAGTACATTCATACCGCAAAGTGAAAGCTGGTTTTTTATCGATTTTGCGATTATCACAGCCTCATCAGGCGGTTATGCCTTATTCCATAGCCCCGACAATAACCGGAGCGTAGTGAAAGGCTGACAGGCTACCGTGTTCAGCCAGCCGTACCGCCCTGAGCATTCATATGTTTTTTTAAGGATGAGCCATGCGCATTTCCATAACCAGAGAAATATCACTACCCGACGCCGTCAAGCTGGAGCGTTTCCGGCACAGCCCCGCATTGGGGCCACGCATTCTTTTTTTCAGCGGCGGCAGCGCGTTACGCTCTCTTTCGCAAGATATCATCCAGTATACGCACAACTCCATTCACCTGATTACGCCGTTTGATTCCGGCGGAAGCTCCGCCAAGTTGCGTCGGGCATTTGATATTCCTGCCGTGGGTGACATCCGCAACCGGCTTATGTCTCTGGCTGACCAGACCATTCAGGGCAACCCTGAAATGTTCGAGCTGTTTGCCTACAGACTGCCGCGCGACAAAGACCACGACAGCCTGCTGGATGAGCTTGCCACCATCACATACGGCGAGCATCCGCTGGTGACGCATATACCGGACCCTTTACGGGCCATTCTGCGCAACCACCTGCATCAGTTCATAGATATGATGCCGGAAGACTTTGACCTGCGGGGCGCAAGCATCGGCAACCTCGTGCTGGCGGCAGGATATCTTGCCAACCGGCGCCACCTTGACCCTGTCATTTACCTGTTTTCCAAGATGGTGCAGGTACTGGGCGTTGTACGCCCCATAGCAAATAACAACGTACACCTGTGCGTCCGGCTGGCAGATGGACAAGTAATCTGCGGGCAGCATCGTTTTACCGGCAAAAACAAAGTGCCGCCAAAGGTACCCGTTAGTGAAATATGGCTTGCCGCAGGCGAAAACGACCCGACGCCTGTCGAAGTTACCATCCGCGATAAGACACGGCAACTTATAGGCTCTGCAGAGCTTATCTGCTATCCCATGGGCAGTTTCTACTCCAGTCTCATTGCAAACCTTCTGCCCCGCGGTGTTGGCAGCGCAATAGCCGAAAATCGTTGCCCCAAGGTTTTTATTCCCAATACCGGCAACGACCCCGAACTGAACGGCCACGACATAGCAGCGCAGGTGCATACGCTGCTTGCCCACTTGAAAAAAGACAATACCTCCATCACAGATACTGATGTGCTTAACTTTGTTCTGCTGGATATCAACTGCCAGCCATTCCCCGGGGAAACGGCTCTTGAAGCAAAAGGCGTACGCATACTCCGCCTGCCGCTTACAGAAACCAACTGTGACAGAATAAACCCCAGACGTCTTAATCCGATACTGCTTTCACTTTGCTGAGAGCAAACCAAACGAGGTGACATGATGGGAAAGAGCGAAAAAAACGCAGAAAGTGCGCAAAAGACCAAAGTCGGCATCGAGCAGCAGCTCACGCGTGACGAGGCAATCGGTTATCTTGAATGCATTCTGACCGGTCTGAAGCAAGGTACTGTTACGCTGGAAAATGAAGAGCGTGCCCTGACCCTGAGTATTCCGGAAACCCTAATGCTGGAACTGGAACTGAAGCAAAAGGGAACCGGCCGGAAAGTCGAGTTTGAACTTTCGTGGCAGGAAGCGGAACAACCGGCTGAACCTGAAGACGTATCCGGCAAAGCTGAAGGCAAGGAGCAAACTGACGGGGCAGAAAAAAAGCTGCGGAACATCCTGATAACGACGCTCCCCGCACCTCCCCGCTCAAGGCTTCAGATAGCGCCGATGGGAAGGTGGCGAAAGAAAAATCCGACCCCGAAGACGCCAGCGGAGCAGATAGTTCCGCCTCTGCTCCGAAAGCTCAGCCTGAAAAAGAAACAGCAAAAAAAAGCTCAAGCAAACAAAACGTAAGTACGCAACCAGAACCCAAAGCGGGTAAAAAAACTACCGGAAAGAAAGCCGGTAAAAAGACCTCCGCCTAAAAGTGGTCTGCAAAACAACTACATAAAAGCCCCGCTCTCCTTCCGGATGCGGGGCTTATTGTTTTTCCATCAGCAGGCAACCTTGCGAAGCCCATTCACTGTTACTCGCAAGATTCATGGCTCCATCACGAATAAGGTAATACTGTTCTGCAATCTTTTGCCATTCGCTGTTATGAAGCAGGTCCCGTACAAAATGCGTCACAAACCCCTGAAGCTCTTTTGAATCACCTTTTATCATAATATGCCGTGTATATTCAGAGAATGGCAGGGGTGAAAAATAGACCTGCCCTTCCAGCCCCAGCTCGCACACAAGGCTACGCAACACAGACTCCGGCGCAACGGTAAAATCTATGCGCCCCATCACAAGCTTAAGCAGATTCTGCCTGACAGTGGCGGCATCCTCACGCCTGAGTTCTTTTAAGGCGACTGCCGTATCAAGCTCACCGTAACGGCTGCTGTAAACGCCACCCATGGTCAGCCCGCGAAGGTCTTCCACACCATCATAGCTGACACGCTGCTTTGCAGAAGATAACAGGCCGTTCCTGTCCGGCAAAAAACCATCCGACCAACTGTAGCGGCCTGCCACATCTATCCATGCCGGATTCACAAAAAGCAGAAGGGCCGTATCCGCCCGTTCCAAAGCCATCTCGGCACGCCGCTTCGGCAGACAGCTCAGCTCGAAGTGAAACCTTCCTCCTGCGGCTTTATTCAGCAACGCAACAAAGTCATGGGTAAGCCCCCTGCCCTCTGCTGTTAAAAAAGGAGGAGAGGTATAATACGACAGCACAGTCACCTTGACGGCAGACTCCGGCGCGGCCCTGTGTGCATAGGCAAAGCCGTAGCCATAAAGAATGTCAAAAATAAACGCCGTACACAGCAAAGCTGCACTAAGCATGTAATGCCTGCCCCGATACAACATGCCGTATATTTGCTATAAACAAAGGTAATTGCAAGGGGCTCCAGACGATTGGTGCAACTTTTGCCATTTCCTTTCTTTATCCGGCCCGTTATATCAACGGCGTTATTATTCTGCCACTGCCCTTTCATATGCCGTATCAGGCCGGAAGCAGCCCACCCCGTGCATTCATTGACAACCCAACGCCCCCGTCATACTCAACACAAAGGCTGCCGATAAAGGCTGCAACATCCCATGACGTACAAATTCACCAAAGATACCGTGGCGGAATACATTGACGCCCTTAAAGCCTCTGACAGGCTGGGGTCTTTTGTTACCTGCCACAAAGTACTGCAAAGCAAACAGGCCCGTACGGCACCCGTAACGCGCCCGTGGCCCCGTGCCGTGCAAGGCATTCTGGAACACGCTGGAATCACAGCTCTTTACGCGCATCAGGCACTTGCCACTGACCACATTCGTGCGGGAAGGCATGTAGTGGTAGCCACGCCCACAGCCAGCGGCAAAACATTTATCTATAACCTTCCGGTCATTGAGCAGATTCTTCACGATCCGGAAACCCGCGCCCTGTATCTTTTTCCGCTAAAGGCGCTTGCTCAGGACCAGTTGGCTACTCTGAACAGCCTGACGGAGCACTGGAGTACAGACGCACGCCCTACCGCCGCCATTTATGACGGTGACACCACCGCATGGTTCCGCAAAAAAATCCGCAATAATCCGCCCAATATTCTGCTAACCAATCCGGAAATGCTGCATCTGTCCATTCTGCCGCATCATGAACAGTGGACACGATTTCTGGCAGGGCTTTCGTACATTATCGTGGACGAAGCCCATACCTACCGCGGCGTACTCGGCTCGCATATGGCGCAGCTTTTCCGCAGGCTGGGGCGGGTTTGCTCACGCTACGGCACCGCACCTTCGTTTGTGTTCTGCTCCGCCACGGTGGGCAATCCGGAAGAACTGGCAACCAGCCTTACAGGTATACGCCCCCAGCCGGTGCTGGAAAGCGGCGCCCCGCAAGGCAGGCGGCACTTTGTCTTCATTGACCCGCCGGAAAGCCCTTCCACCACGGCCATTCAATTGCTTAAAGCCGCTCTTGCCCGGGGCATGCGCACCATTGTGTACTGCCAGTCGCGCCGCATGACGGAACTTATCAGCCTGTGGGCGGGCAACAATGCAGGAGCCTATGCAAACCGTATAAGCGCATACCGTGCAGGCTTTCTGCCGGAAGAGCGGCGCGAGATTGAATCCCGCATGAACAGCGGCGACCTGCTGGCCGTAATCACTACCAGTGCGCTGGAGCTTGGTATCGATATTGGCTCATTGGATCTGTGCATTCTGGTGGGATACCCCGGAACTGTCATGTCCACATTGCAGCGCGGAGGGCGCGTAGGCAGAGCGCAACAGGAGTCTGCCGTTGTGCTGGTGGCAGGAGAGGATGCTCTGGACCAGTACTTTATGCGGCATCCGGAGGATTTTTTCGAACGTCCTGCGGAAAAAGCAGTGCTAAACCCGCACAACCCCGTCATTCTGGAACGGCATCTGGAATGTGCCGCCGCAGAATTTCCCCTGACAATCACAGAGCCGTGGTTCGAAGCAGAAGCTGTCCGCCGTGCTGCCGCCGCACTGGAAGAACAAAGCATGCTGCTGCGTACAGAAGACGGTACCCGCCTGCTGGCTGCGCGCAAGCGACCGCAGCGCCATGTAGACCTGCGCGGCGCAGGCCCCACATTCCATATTGAAGACCTTGCAACAGGCAATGTCATAGGCAGTGTGGACGGCCACAGAGCTTTCAGGGAAACGCACCCCGGGGCAGTGTACCTGCACAGGGGCAGATCTTTTGTAGTGACAGACCTTGATGTGGGAGCACGCACCGTAAAGGCCGTTGCGGCAAAGGTTGACTATTTCACCCGCGTCCGCGGCAACAAGTCTACGGAGATTCTGCAGGTCATCGACCAGAAAGTCGCATGGAATACCCGCGTCTGCTTCGGGCGGCTGCGCGTAACCGAGCAGATTACAGGCTATGAAAAGCGCAATACCCGCAGCGGGCAGATGCTGGGTATAACGCCTCTGGACCTGCCGCCTCATGTGTTTGAGACTGAAGGCATATGGTTTGAGGTGCAGGACGCAGCACAGCGTGAAGTTGAAAACGCATACTTGCATTTCATGGGCTCCATCCATGCATTGGAACACGCCGCCATCGGCATTCTGCCTCTTATCGTCATGACGGACAGAAACGATCTTGGCGGCATATCCACCCCCATGCATCTGCAGGTAGGCAAACCATGCGTGTTTGTCTACGACGGAATGCCCGGCGGTGCCGGACTTTCGCGCATGGCTTTTGACAAGGCGGAAGAACTGTTTGCCAGCACCCGCAAGGTTATTGCCGAATGCCGGTGCGAAACAGGCTGCCCGTCGTGCGTACAGTCGCCCAAATGCGGCTCGGGCAACCGCCCTATTGATAAAGACGGCGCTTTGTTCCTGCTGGATGCCATGAAGTGCGCCGCCCCCCCTGCAGATGGTTCCTTCGTTCTCGAACCACTGGCTCCTTCAGCCGCATGGCCTGCGCCCGATATCAGAGAACAGACCGGTACACAGAACACTGTTTCTGGCGCTTTGCCCCGACCGGAGCATTACGCAAGCAATACGCATCCTCCGGTCACAGGCGGCGTTCAAGGCACCCGCCATGCCCACGCTGACGGAGGTAATGCGGCCATGCCTGCACAGACTGCTCCGGTCGACGCTCCTGATAAAGTCAACGGCGTTGATAATCAGCCTTACTTTTCGCCTATGTCTGGCGACATAGCGGCTAACAACAGCGGACGAGTACAAAATATTTCTATCCTCACCAGCCCACAGGAGCCACGCATGAGCAACCGCTTTCCTATCACGCAACCGGCATCACTCGCTGTGCTGGACGTAGAAACACGGCGTTCCGCGCAGGAGGTAGGCGGTTGGCACAAAGCGGACAAAATGGGAGTCAGCATTGCCGTACTGTACGATTCGCGTGATGACAGCTTTTACGCGTATACTGAAGAACAGGTTCCGCAAATGCTGCTGCGCCTTGCGGAATTCGACCTTGTCATCGGCTTTAACATCATCCGCTTTGACTACAAGGTTCTTACCCCGCTGTTACCGGCAGGAACGCCGTGGCAGCTGACAGACCTGCCTACGCTGGACATGCTGGACGAAGTAAAAAAACGCCTCAGCTACCGGCTTTCGCTGGACAACCTTGCCAGTGCCACGCTTGATGCGCCCAAATCCGCCGACGGCCTGCAGGCGCTCAAATGGTGGAAAGAGGGCAAAATCGATGAAATCACACGATACTGCGAACAGGACGTGCGCATTACCCGCGACCTGTACCTGTTCGGCCGCGAAAACGGCTATCTGCTGTTTACCAACAAGGCAAAACAGAAAGTCCGTGTGCCCGCCTCCTGGCAAAAATAAAGCAAGCACTCGCAAACACAAACGTTTCAAAGCTTTTTACTCTTTCCCGCACAGCCGGAATTATGCTATCATATGAATCCGGCACATCTTCATGCTGCCGCATTCTCATGAGTATCCCGTTGCCGCTTTACCGCGGCAAGATAAACGCACACACAGTCAGGAGGACCTATGCTTCCCGAAAGGTATAAAGCTTTTTACAAAGAGCTTCGTGAATTCATTCCGGCAGACAGCATCTACACCGACCCGCTGCGCACACTTGCCTATGGCACTGATGCCAGCTTTTACCGTCTCATCCCCAAAATTGTCATCGACACCAATGTGGAAGACGAGGTGGTAGGCATTCTGAAGCTGGCAACCAGACATAAGCTGCCGGTAACATTCCGCGCTGCCGGCACCAGTCTGTCCGGTCAGGCTGTTTCAGACTCCATTCTGGTCCGCCTTGGGGACGGCTGGCGTAAGTTCAAGATATTCGATGACGCCACCAAGGTGCAGCTGCAGCCCGGCATCATCGGCAGCCATGCCAACCGCCTGCTGGCAGAGTTCGGCAAAAAAATCGGTCCCGACCCGGCTTCCATCGACAGCGCCAAAATCGGCGGTATTGTGGCGAACAACGCATCCGGCATGTGTTGCGGCGTAGCTGAAAACAGCTACAAGACCCTGCACAGCATGCGTGTAGTCATGTACGATGGCACCACGCTGGATACATCTGACGACAAAAGCCGTGCAGAATTCGCGCGCCGTCATCCCAACGTGCTGGAGCGCCTGCGCCTGCTTCGTCAGAAAGTCATGGCAGACAAAGAGCTGGCAGACCTTATCACCCGAAAGTTCAAGATCAAAAACACCACCGGCTTCAGCCTGAATGCGCTGGTCGACTTCGAAGACCCCTTCGACATGCTCCAGCATCTGATGATCGGCTCTGAAGGAACACTGGGCTTTATTTCAGAAGTAACCTACCGCACGGTTATCGAACACAAGCACAAGGCTTCTGCTCTGATGCTGTTCCCCGGCATCAAATCTGCCTGCGAAGCCACCATTGTGCTGAAGCAGCAGCCTGTTGCCGCGGTAGAGCTGATCGACCGTGCCGGTCTGCGCAGCGTGCAGGACAAGCCCGGAATGCCCGAAGGCCTGACGGAGCTTGGAGACGACGCAGCGGCCCTGCTTGTGGAAACCCGTTCTAACGAAAAAGAAACGCTGGATGCGCAGATTGCCGCCATTCTGGCGTCCATCAAGCATATTCCCAGCGTACGGGCACATGAGTTCACAGACATCCCCGAAGAGTTCGGCAAGCTGTGGGCGGTGCGAAAGGGGCTGTTCCCCGCAGTAGGCGCAGTGCGCCGCATAGGCACCACCGTTATCATCGAAGACGTGGCCTTCCCCATTGAATCGCTGGCAGACGCCACCCTTGAGCTTCAGGCCATGTTCAAAAAACACGGTTACGACGAAGCCATCATCTTCGGTCATGCTCTTGAGGGCAACCTGCACTTTGTTTTCACGCAGGACTTCGGCGACAGGTCAGAAGTGAAACGTTATCAGGAATTCATGGACGAAGTATGCGCCATGGTTGCAGACAGCTACAAAGGTTCGTTGAAAGCAGAACACGGCACAGGCCGCAACATGGCTCCGTTTGTTGAAATGGAATGGGGTCATGATGCCTACATGCTGATGAAAGAAATCAAAAACATCTTTGACCCGCATAACCTGCTGAACCCCGGTGTTATCATCAACGAAGACGCTGAGGCACACGTTAAGGATTTGAAAGCACTGCCGCCCGCGCATTCCATTGTGGACAAGTGTATCGAGTGCGGTTTCTGCGAACCTGTCTGTCCTTCGCGGGATGTGACGTTCACCCCACGCCAGCGCATTGTCAGCTGGCGTGAAGTGTGCCGCATGGAAAATGAAGAAGAAAAGGGCAAGCTGCTTAAAAAGCTGCTCAAAGACTACAATTACTTTGGCGATAATACCTGCGCAGCCGACGGCCTGTGCGCCACCCGCTGCCCTGTAGGCATCAACACCGGCTCGTTCGTCAAGCATCTGCGTTCCACCAAGGTCGGCCCCCGTCAGGAAAAAGCCGCCGCATGGGTAGGCGGACACTTTGACACCGTAGCGAAGTCCGTTGCCACAGCGCTTAAGGGCGTAAACCTTGCGCACAAGCTCTTCGGCACCACCTTTATGGACGGTGCCTCCAAAACGCTGCGCGTTGTCTCGCTGAAAAAAATTCCCATGTGGAACCGCGAAATGCCTAACGGCCTTTCCGCAATAAAGCCTATACCTGTAAATCAGGCCAACCCGCTGAAGGTTGTCTACTTCCCCAGCTGTGTCAGCCGCACCATGGGCCCTGCAAAGAACGACCATGACCGCGACCCGCTGCCGCAGAAGACCGTTTCCCTGCTGGCAAAAGCCGGTTACGAGGTCATTTTCCCCGAAGGTATGGACAAGCTGTGCTGCGGTCAGGCTTTTGAATCCAAAGGCTATACCGCACAAGCAGATGCGAAATCCAAAGAACTGAGCGACGCCCTGCTGCGCGCATCCAATAATGGCGAACTGCACGTGCTGTGCGATACAAGCCCCTGCCTGTACCGTATGCGCGAAACGCTGGATAAGCGACTCACTCTGTGGGAACCCATCGATTTTGTGCTGGAACACCTGACCGACAAGCTGGAGTTCACCAGGCTGCCGCGTAGCGTGGCTATTCACTCTACCTGCACCAGCCGCAAGATGGGCCTTGATGCCAAGTTCAAAAAACTGGCGGAACTGTGCGCCGAAGAAGTCGTCGTCCCTGAAGACGTCTTCTGCTGCGGCTTTGCCGGTGACCGCGGCTTCAGCTTCCCCGAGCTCAATGCATCAGCCCTCAAAGAGCTGAAGCCGCAGGTTGAACGATGCGACGACGGCTATTCCACATCACGTACCTGCGAAATCGGTCTGTCGCTGCATAGCGACTTGTCGTACCGCTCTATTCTCTATCTGGTGGACGAAGCAACCAGACCGCTTTCCCGCTAGGGTGCAAATAGCACGAACGATTCAGGCGGGTGCTCCGGCACCCGCCTTTTTTCTTTGTTATCCCAGCTTATCTCCCTGATCCAAGCTTCCTTTCTTTGGCTCCTGAACAACATGCAGCACAGACATAGCACCTAGCGTTCCGCATCATCAGATCGGCCCAGCAGAAACTTAGCGGGCCCATACCACAGGATATTTGCAGTCCCAGCGCGTATGCTCAGCCAAAGAGGTCTACCATTGTCGCCCTCTTTGGCTGAGGCAACTATCCGGAAACTCTGCTTAACACGCAGAAATCCTTTGGCGGACGCTCATAGGCTTCGCCTTATTGGAACCCCGCCCATAGCGCGGGAGGGACGTTCATAAAAAAACGGCCCGCATGGAATCCATGCGGGCCGCTGTGTTCATGTACGATTGGTGCAGTCAGCTAACCGCTATTGCGGGTAGGATGCCGTATCGGACATTCCTTCTTTCCATTCTTTATTCAGGCGACCGGCCTTAACGGCTTCTTCATCCCACTGGGGCAGCAGCTCACGCTTAAAGCGCAGCTTTTCTTCCACCAGCTTGGGCAGGTTAACGTTCGCCAGTTCCTGAGCTTTTTCCTTGGTGGAGAAGTCGGGGGCTTCGTAATTCAGCACACCGTGCTGAGCCAGAATACCCACCAGCAGGTTACGTGCCTGCTGGGCCTTATCATTGGCAACAGCAAGCAGACGCAGGGTTTCTTCCGGTGCGTGGAAGAAGGAACCATGACTGGCAATGGAGTAATCCCAGAACCACTGCGAAGAACGCAGCAGAGCAAGTACGGGAGCCATTTCAGCTTCGGTGGCTCCTTCATCCCATGCCTTCTTGGCTTCAAGGTGAGCCTTGCCAAGGTTGGTCATAGCGATGACGTTCAGCTGATTCTTGCGTTCCAGCTTTTCTTCCACAATGGCCTTGAACTCTGCTTCGCTCTGGCGGTGGCAGGTCAGGCAGGAGTTTGCCACATCGTTCAGCGGGCTTTGCAGGTTATGATCAGAGAACTTCACGCTGCCTTCCTGCTTGTAGGGCATATGGCAGTCTGCGCAGGAAAGTCCGCGCTTGAAGTGAATACCGGTTCTGAAAATTTCATACCCGGGGTGCTGAGCCTTGATAAGAGGAGTGCGGCTCAGAGCATGTGTCCAGTCGCTGAAGCCGTAAGAGTTGTAGTACTCTTCCATCGCTTCTGCGGTGAAGCCCTTTTCCCACGGGAAGGTAACAACGTTAGCAACCTGCTTGTTGCCTTCTTTGTCGGTGTAAGGGGTCTTCTTGAAGTAGTATTCAGAGTGACACTGTGCGCATGCAAGCGAGCGCATGTCCTGATAGCTGACGTCTTTCATCACCCAACCGGCACTTTCAAGAGCGCGGGTCAGGTACGGACGCGAAAGCTGCAGTTCGCCGGTCTGAGTGTTGTGGCAGTCGGCACAGCCGATGGGGTTGACAATCTGGTTGCCAAGGCGTGCCCATTTGCCGGTAAAGTATTCATTTTCGCCCTCTTCCGCTATTACGCGGGGGACGTCTGTGGACTTACATGTCCAACACGCGGTAGGCATGGGGCCATCGTCGGGACCGGTGGGTGCGCCTGTACGCAGGGTGTTGATATTATCCTGCAAGGCATAAAAGTGACCGCGAGGTGCGTTGTAATCTTTTGAAAAACCATATCCGGCCCACAGGATGGCAAGCTGAGGATACTTTTTAACAAGATCTTCAATCTTGTCGCTTTGTGCAGTTTTTTTCCACGAATCATACTGACGCGGATAGGCGTCGCGCCATTCTTCGTTTTTACTTTCTATGCCTTCTGCCTTCACAACAGGGTTGGCGTTCAGTACGACCTGTTCCTGCTTTTTGGTGCTGATGGACAGCAGCATGTACGTCATCACTGCGATGGCAAGCAGCGAAATAACAAGTATGAAAGAGCTCTTCTTCATTGTGACTCCTCTCTGTTGGACTAAAGCTTCTGCAGCGCCTGCTTTACAGCAAGACTATTGGGAGTGGCGTTAATGCTGCGTACTTTGCCGTGCGGTACCATGCGATGACAGTCCCAGCATTTCCTGTCACCTAAGGTGCTGCTATCAAAAGCGTGCTGGCGATCCACGTTTTTAATAATCGGCTTTGCAAAACTTGAATGGCAATGAATGCAGTTTTCCTGAACCCTTCTGGCGCCGTCATCACTTATCATGATGCGTTTACCGTATGTATTGAATGTAAAAGCAACAGAGTGGTTCCACCCGTCGCGGGCCTTGGACGCGTACTTGTCGATGTAGTTTTCTACCGGCAGATGGCAGTCCACGCATTTTGCGCGCTGGGCGTGCGAACTATGCATCCATGTAGAGTAGTAACTCTCCATGACATGGCAGTTAATGCAGGCTGTGGCTTCGCTGGAGAGGTATGATGTGGCCTTGGATTCCTTGGCCAGATATACCCCCATTACCACCGCAACTGTCAGTGCTGCCAAAGCACAGTACCGCAAGGCCGATGCTGAGTTCATAGACACCTCGCGCTGTTACAGATTGTGAAAAAACTCTCTTATACATACCACAACAATAGCCCATAGTGTCAATCTATTGTTGACTGTAGCTGCATTACTTTGCCGCATGTCAGTAAAGACTGACGTACCAGCATTGCTATCTTTTAAAAACATTATGTTTCAGCATGTTATCGGAAAAAAGCTTTTTTGAATATGCAACTACGTTATAGCACAATAATTTACACATACAACTTATAGCATAGACAATATAACAGGTTACATCGTCAGAGATACACAGCAGGAATATACAACCCTGCTGGAAGCTTCTCCATCATTTTGCAATCAAAAACTATTACCAAAAGGAATACAAGCTTACACTTACCAGTAGAAAATGTGCAAAGACTTTCCCCGTATGGCACAGAGCTTTTTAACATTTATTTTAAACTAGTTAGTAGCAACTATAAGGAGTACGAAGCAACACAGCAAGATAAAAGCAGCTATTACTGTTTACAGCCAATACAACTATATTTCATACTTTTACATTTATTAAGAATACTATTTGTCCTTTTTCACACAAAAGCGGACCATAAAAAAAGCGGCGCACTTTCATGCACCGCTTAACAGCATATAGCTTTGTATTCTTACAACACAGCTGAATTTTGAATTTTCTCTATAAGCCTCGTAGTAGAAAACCCCTGCAACAACGGCAAAGAAAGAACCCTGCCGCCACCTGCCTCAACAACATCACGTCCCACAATCCGGTCAACGCTCCAGTCTCCGCCCTTCACAAGCACCTGAGGCCGGATGGCTTTGATAAGATTATACGGGGTGTCTTCTTCAAACATGGCCACATAATCCACGCTTTGCAGGTGTGCAGCAACATACGCACGTACAGCATAGGTATTTACAGGCCTGTCGGCACCTTTACCCAATCTGCGGACAGAGTCGTCACTGTTCAGTCCCAGCACCAGCAGATCGCCTTCGGCACGGGCACGAGCCAGCAGGTCTACATGCCCCGGGTGCAGTATGTCGTAACAACCGTTGGTAAAGACCACTCGCTCGCCCTGCCGGTCTTTCAATTGAGCCAGCAGTTCATCCAGAGTCACCACCTTCGGGTGCGCAGGAACAGACGGTACACAAGGGGTACTCATTACGGGTTTACCACCTGCAAACGTTCATTATCGCCAAAGAGCACCAGCTCCACCCAGTCCAGACCGAATGAAAGACGAGCTTCTTCATTTTCCAGAATGCGTTGCTGCTCTTCTTCCGGAACATTCAGCCGTGCAAACAGGTTCACACCCTGAATAAAATCGCCAAAGCGGTCCAGCTCGTACAATGCCAGCAGACACAAGGTAAGCTGTTTCTGCGACAGCACCATTTCTTTTTCAATAGCACGGGCCATCAGTCTGGTATAGCGGTCGCCAAAATGGTTGTACGGTATCAACTCCTGATCCTGCAGCCACTCTGCGCTGGTCCATACCGGTTCTTCCGAAAAGCCATGACAGTGCTGTTCTGCAATAATGAAATACTGTTCCACAAGCTCGCCGTTATCCACGCGGGTAGCACGGCCGAGCGGGTATGTACGGCACGCCGCAGAACGGTGGGGATATACCTGACAGCCTGCCTGCGACACAAAAGGACAGGTCCGTGCGGGGCCGTCTGTCATTTTCATGTACAGGATGGGAAAGTTGGTATTGGGGTAGGTTTCAACACGGGTGAACGCCTTGATGAAACCTTCGCTGCCCTGCCCTGTTTCCTGCCTAAGCTGCAGCACGTCATAAGGCGACAACGGCATCCGGAGGTCAGAACAGCAGGCATTGAAGCAGGCCACCCCGGGATGGCAGGCAAACTGAAATTTTTCGCCCTGCTTCAGTTCCGGCATGCTGTCCAGAAATTCCTGAGTAGTATCGACATCGTTATGCTGCGCGGTCATGACGGCTCCTGTATAAAAAGCGGCGAGCGCACATAGTGCGCTCGCCTGTTATTGTCGTTCAATTAAAAGTCAAAGCTTAGCCGCTGGCGCACGCCTTCCATGGTGCGCTCAGCTTCTTCTCTGGCCCGTGCATTACCGTCGCGCAGGATGTCCTGAACAGTATCAGGACGACTTTCAAGCTCTCTGCGACGTTCATGGATGGGAGTCAGGAAACGCTCAAGGCTTTCGAGCAGAATCTTTTTACAATCCACACAACCCAGCGATGCAGAAGAACAGCCCTGACGGATTTCTGCCTGCTTGTCCGCATCTGTCATCAGCTCATGGTAGGGGAACAGGTTGCAGACTTCGGGGTTGCCCGGATCATTACGGCGCAGGCGGTTTTCATCCGTCTTCATACCGCGCACTTTGGGGGTGATTTCTTCCATAGAATCCCCGAGGTGAATGGCGTTGCCGTAGCTCTTGGACATTTTGCGTCCGTCAAGGCCGGGGCACTTGGCGGCAGGAGTCAGCTTTGCCTGCGGCTCAACCAGATAATCGCCGTAGAAATGATTGAAGCGGCGGCAGATTTCGCGCGTCATTTCAAGGTGGGGCAACTGATCCTGCCCCACAGGTACCCACTGCGGACGGTAGATAAGGATATCCGACGCCATCAGCACAGGGTAGCCGAGAAAACCGTAGTTACCCAGATCCTTGTTGGTAATCTGTTGTTGCTGTTCTTTATACGTGGGACAGCGTTCAAGCCAGCCAAGGGGGGTAATCATGGAAAGCAAAAGATGCAGTTCGGCATGCTGCTTCACCTGAGACTGCTGGAAAATAGTACACTTCTGCGGATCAAGGCCGGAAGCAACCCAGTCCATCACCAGCTGGGGAACAAATTCTTTAATGCGGGAGGGGTCGGCAAAGTCGCTTGTCAGGGCGTGCCAGTCGGCCACAAAAAAGAACGATTCCATTTCGTGCTGCATTTCTACCCAGTTCTTCAGCACGCCGAAATAGTGGCCAAGGTGCAGTGCGCCAGTAGGACGCATGCCCGAAACAGTGCGATTAGTGCTCATTGTCAGTGTTCCTCCAGATAAGATAATCAGCCGGCAAGCCCGAACATACTCAGAACCACTCTGGCGGAGCCATCCACCAGCGGCCACAGAACACGCCCCAGCATACCGCTTGTAAGCAGAATAATTACGATAATAATGCCGTAACGGCCTACCTGATGATACTGCCACGCCATTTTTGGTGGCAGCATTCCCGCAAGAATATGACTGCCGTCCAGCGGCGGGATGGGAATCAGGTTAAACCAGCCCAGCGTAAAGTTAATCCATACGCCGATGGCAGCCATGTTGATGAAAAATTCAAACACAGTGCCCTGTTGCAGGGCGGGCGGAAGCACTGTCAGCACCTTTGCAAACAAGGCAAAGCAGATTGCCAGTACAAAGTTGGTCAGCGGGCCGGCAAAAGAAACCAGCATCATGCCCTTTGAAGGGTTGCGGAACCAACGGGCATTTACAGGCACAGGCTTTGCCCAGCCAAGAACAAACGGGCTGGTAAGTGCAGTGAGCACAAACATAAGCGACCCCATCGGGTCGAGATGTACCGCGGGATTAAGCGTAAGACGCCCCTGCGACTTGGCAGTGGGATCGCCCAGACGCCATGCAGCCCAGCCATGAGCAACCTCATGGCAGACCATGCCAAGCATCATGGGGACGAATGCCACGGTGATGCGCTGTACACTTTGTGCAAAATCAATGTCAAACATAGCGTCTTGCGGCTACCACGAAGACGCAGGGAGAGCAAGAAAAACGCCACTTACACAGTGTAAAGAATTGCCACAGCGCCTTGTCATTCCGGCATGTCATGCTGTGAAGAAGCCATAATTTTGAAGAGCCGGACAAGCAGGGCTGCTTCTGCAATGCAGTTCATGTGTTAAGGGCTAAGTCCCTGCGCCAAAAGCATACACAAACCACACACGCTGCATCACAGAGTTTCAACCTGCATCTCCTGCCCTCCAATCCGCTATAATCACGTGCAAACAGCGCAAAAACGCCCGCAACAGGATATACGGCTGCGGGCGTTTTTACGCGATATACAAAAAGACCTGCCACCCTTTGGCCGGCAGTCTGAAGTAAAACGGGTCAGGTACAGCTACTCTGTTTTTGCCAGCGCCAGCGCTACCTTATTCTTCAGTTCTTCCTGATCCACGGATTTCACCACATAGTAGTCAGCAGCAATCGACTTCAGATCGTGCTGAAAGCTGTCGTACGCGGTACTCAGAATCACAGGCAGATCATGGTTATGGCTGCGTATCTGCTGCAGCAGATCAAGGCCGGAGACATCCGGCGCAAGCTTGATATCAAGAATCACCAGATTAGGCTGTTCCCGCGCGATGACCTCCATAATAGGCTCCTGCCCGTCAGAGGTGACAACGGCGTACCCTTCTGCTTCCAGCTCTTCTTTATACAGCATCCTGATGTGCTTTTCGTCATCTACCACTAGTATCGTTTTCGCAGGCATGATGCCTCCTTTTCTGCCCCGCCCCGCTACGGGCAACCAACGTGCCGCTGCAGCGG
Source organism: Oleidesulfovibrio sp. (assembly GCF_047973035.1). Classification (NCBI taxonomy): domain Bacteria; kingdom Pseudomonadati; phylum Thermodesulfobacteriota; class Desulfovibrionia; order Desulfovibrionales; family Desulfovibrionaceae; genus Oleidesulfovibrio; species Oleidesulfovibrio sp. The sequence goes on along the minus strand of NZ_JBKEBF010000008.1, from coordinate 141,624 downwards.
GCTATGCGTGAGCCAGTGTCGCGTAAAATATTTTCAGTACAAAAATACACCATCATCTACATAACAGGCAACGTCTCCTGCAACAAAGTATAAAAAAACGCCCCGATCTCTCAGGGCGTTTTTATCAAGTTAACGTTACAATCTGTTATACGGCAGAGTTACGACGGCCATAAAAGGCCAGCCCGCCAAGGCCGACCGCCAGCAACAGCAGGGCGGAGGGCTCCGGCGCGGGAGTGGGTGCCACCCCTGCCCAGTCCACATTAACAATGTGCAGATCGTAAAAATCCGGATTCACGCCTTCCCATTGCTGGTCCCAATTGACAATCTCCACAGGAGGCTGGCCGTCATAAGCAAAACCATCGGCAAGATAGTCCGACTTGTTCACATTGTAATATGCATTCAGCGTCACCGTATATTCCCCCGGCTCCAACGCGTATGCGGACATCCTTTCTGCCAAACGTGTAGGATACGCCGTTTGACTTCACCGAGCGCGAATACAATGCATCATCCATAAACTCCAGCAACTCACCGTCAGCAGTCCAGATTGCCAGCATGGGGTCAAAGTTGCCCCCAACCACGAGGTGGTGAAAAGCTGTGTATCCGCCCCCTTCTGCATAACAATTTTATAGTAGTGGATGTCATTGTGGTATGTAAGGTTTCCGGTAAAATCAAAATCTGAACCTGCTGCAGCGGACATGTTCCAAATCATTACCAATGTCAGCGCCCCCAGTAACTTTCTGATCATACAGTCTCCTCCTTTTGCAATTCACTCATTCCAACGCGGCAGAATATATCACTCACTAAAATTCCACTACTAGAAAGCAGCAGTTCCACCGCTGCCAACATGCGTATTGCAAAAACAAGCTGTTCCTTAGTCAGTCGTTGCCAACAGGCGCCAATCGGGGCATGTTGCCAGCTGCCGCAGCGTATTCATGGCGCTGCACACATGTAAAGGCGAAGAACATGGCCGCATACCATCCGCGGACACGTTTTTGCTGTGTACACCTTCAACTATCGGAACGGCTTATATGACCGAAAAAAGCAACAAATACGGCACAACCGTAGAGCTGCAACCTTCCGGCAAAAAGCTTGAGCTGCCCTACGTCACCAGCGTGCATCAGCTGCTGAACAAAGTAGGCGCGCGCAAGGGCACCGTGCTTGTCATCCGCGACGGCAAGCTGCTTACCCCCGACCGCAAGCTTTTCCGCGGCGACGAACTAATCGTCCGCACAGTGGTTTCTGCAGGCTGATACGGCTTGTTGCCTCCGGCACGGCTCCGGCATCCCCGCACATCATGGGGGGCCGCATGAACACAAACTACAGGAAAACACACCATGAAATGTAAACGCTGCAAAGCGACAGCCGCAGTAGCGCTGCCCAGCCATCATGCAGGTTTCTGCGAAGAGTGCTACGACCTGTTTTTTACCCGTCAGGTAGAAAAGGGCATCCGCAGACAAAAGCTGCTCACATTTGAAGACCGCATCCTTGTTGCCCTTTCCGGCGGCAAGGATTCGCTGGCGCTCATGCTGGTGCTCAGCAAGCTTGGCTACAATGTAACCGGCCTGCACATTGATCTTTCCATCCCGAACTCTTCCGAAGCCGCCCGCGGCGTGGTCGAGCGCTTTTGCGAAAAGCACGGCTTCAAGCTGATTGTTAAGGAAATGGCAAAAGAAGGGCTGGCAATTCCCGACGTAAAAGCACGCTTGAACCGCCCCATCTGCTCCGCATGCGGTAAAATCAAGCGCTACTTCTTTAACAAAACCGCGCTGGATGAAGGCTATACGGTGCTTGCCACCGGCCATAACCTTGATGACGAAATCGCACGTCTGTTCTCCAACACCCTGCGATGGGACCTTGCCTACCTTAGCGATCAGGGCCCCGGCCTGCCTGCAGAAGGTGGTTTTGCGCGCAAAATCAAACCACTGTACCGTCTGTCGGAGTTCGAAACCGCCAACTACAGCTTTTTGCAGGGCATTGAATACCACTATGCGCCCTGCCCCTACTCGCAAGGCGCAAGCTTTACACAGTACAAAAAGCTGTGGGCCGACCTTGAAGAACAGATGCCCGGCCGCAAGCTGGATTTTTACCTAGGCTTTCTGGAGCGCGGTAAAGAAGTGTTTGCCAAGCACGAAGAAACCCACGGTGACGAATTGCAGCCGTGTGAAAAATGCGGGTACCCCACTTCCGCAGAAGTATGCGGTGTCTGCCGCATTCGCGAAGCAGTATCTCAGGATTAAGTATCTCCTCCGCCCTGCCTGCAACCTTACCGGCAGGGCGGAGTTTCATGTTATGATAAAAGGGTCATCCTACCAGCTTTGTATGAAAGGTGAGTACGCATTTCCCGCGACTCCTTGCGGCAAACCAAAGTGCTAAGCTCCTCTGCCCCGCCCCGCGCAACCGGAAACATGCTTGCGAAACTGCTATCTGATATTTTAGACAGGTGGCACACGGCGGTTCCGGTTTGCATTATCTCTTTTTTTCAAACAATCCGAAGCCTCAGATAACCGCGGAATGCACCTGACAGTGCAAATCCTGCTCTTCAAGCCGGATACTTTTCTTACATCTGCAAACTAGTCCGGCCCGGGCCATCAATTAACCGGACAGCGCGCAGCAACTCCAACCAGCCATCAATGCTATGACAACGTCACCCAGACCCGCAGTTTCCGTTCTTATGCCAGTCTACAACGCGGCTTCGCTACAGCGAGACGGGCAAAGCGCCCTTGAATCCGCTGTGCAGAGTGTGCTGGCGCAGCAATATGATAGCTTTGAACTTGTGGCTGTGGATGACGGTTCTGATGATGACACGTTGCGCATTTTAAAAAGCTACGCACAGGCAGACAGCCGCGTACTCCCTGTTTCCATTCCGCACGGGGGCATTGTAGCCGCTCTTAACGCAGGGCTGGAAGCAGCGCGGGGGCGTTACATCGCCCGTATGGATGCCGATGATACCTGCCATCCTGAAAGACTGGCATTGCAAGCGGCCTGCCTTGACGCATCACCTCAGACGGGCCTTGTCTCGTGCCGTGTCAACTTTGCCGGTGACAGAGAGGTAAACGGCGGCTATGCACGCTATGTGGACTGGACAAACACCTTACTGACGGCAGAGGACATCGCGCTTGAACGCTTTCGCGAATCTCCTTTTGCGCACCCTTCCGTCATGTTCCGCGCGTCGCTTATTGCCGAGCACGGAAAGTATGCAGACGGCCCGTTTCCTGAAGATTACGAGCTGTGGCTGCGCTGGCTTGAAGCAGGTGTAAACATGCAGAAGCTGCCTCAGACCCTGCTGAACTGGTACGACCCGCCCACGCGACTTTCACGCACGCATGCCAATTATGACGTGGATAATTTTTACGCCCTGAAAACACGCTATCTCGCACGCTGGCTTGCGCAAAACAATCCGCACCATCCCGAAATCACCATTATCGGCGCAGGCAAAACAAGCAGACGCCGCGCCAATCTGCTACGTGAGCACGGCATCACCATCCGCTGCTGGATTGACGTTGACCCGCGCAAAATCGGCAACATCGTAGACGGCATCCGCGTCTGCGGACGCAACGCGCTACCCGAAACAGGCAAAGGATTCTGCCTTGCATACCTTGCCGGGCACGGTGCCGCGGAAGAACTTGAGCCGTTCCTTGCCGCAAAAGGATATCGCAAGGGTATTGATTACTTGCTGGCTTCTTAGAAGGAGAACTTTTTAAAACATTATCTAAGGATAGAGGAGTTAATAAACAGCTAATTCAGACATTGGTAGAAGTTATCATAAAAAAACAACTACGTTATTCCTTTAAACTTAAATAGATCAAGTTCAACCATCTCTTTGAACTTCTCAAAAATCGCTTCGTGGTACTTTTGTAAATACGTTGTAACCTCTTCATTACCGAGCAATCTTTTCAAATATGACTGGATCGAAATAAAATCTACCATATCAATTCCATACTGTTCTTTCAGCGAACAAACTTCCTGAGACAAGGCTAAGCTCTCTTCTTCAAGTCTAGCTTGCCTTGCCAGAATTGCAGGATTACCCTGCGTCGGTTTCCCTTTAGCTATGAGTTGATCCGTTGGAGTTCCATTCAAAAGGGCTTTGGCATAGGTCGAACTAAACTTATTCTGATCATTCATAAGCATTGCGACAGTGAGTTGTCTTGCCGCTTTCATTCTTTTGAGCACTCGAAATACAGGCTCCGGTACAGGCTTATCCTTCAGTAGTTCAACTACTTCAGAAGAAACCCCTGCAAGTAAATACTTCTTATTTCTAATTGTTCGCAACTCAAGGTTTAAAGCCGCAGCAAGTTTCTCTTCCGAAACGCCAGCTTCTATTGCCTTCACAATCATCCTGTGTTCTTGGATCGCTGAAAGCTTGTTGATATATTTGTTATAAGTATAGGCTTCATCTTCTGTTGCAACAAGACATGAGACGCGTTCAATACCAAGCTCCTTAAGTGCTGCAAGGCGTAAATGTCCATCTAGCAGCAAATAGCCATTACCATTTCCAAGAGGAGAAACCACTGGAGCCTCAATCAATCCAACCTCTTTAATTGAAGATAGTATTTGGATATATTTTCTTCCCCGTAGGCTCTGTGAAAAAACTCTTCTTGTCTGGTGCAAATCAAACACTTCAAGTTCAATGAGTTCCGTTTGAAAACCTTGCTTTATTCTATCCGCCATACCCTTACCTATCTAATATTCCTAAAATATTTTTAGGAATATCATGCATACCTACAGCTTTAAGCTGATTTCTAAAATGAACATCTTCTAGTAACATAGAAAGTGCGCTTGTCGTATACGTCAATGCTTGTTTAATATAATACGATTGCGCCACTAATTGCTTTTTCTCTTTTGACTCCCTTTCATATGCTGCAATCAACTCTTCAGCTGAAATTTTGTTTGAGGGACGGATAGGAGCGTACTTCCCCTTTCCATAATGCTTACGGCGCGTCACAATCTTCTGAATCTCCTTAAACTTCTTCCCAGACAATTCGCCAGATTCATACGCACCAGCTAAAGCTTTCTGCACATCAGAATCTCTTTCTGTTGCAATCATAATCGCTTGATACAAAGGAACACGCCCTTTTTCCACTGCGCTGACCAAATACTCTTCTCCTTGGTCCAATAACCGGATAATTCCTTGGATATAATTTTTTCCGAGGTTCGTTTTTCTGGCAATATCGCTATTAGAATATCCTCGTTCTCGTAGAAGCTTGATGCTCTGCAACAATTCGAGAGCATTACTGCTTCGTCGAGCAATATTCTCAACCAAACTCATAAGGTGTGCTTCTTCTCTGCTTACTTCACGTATTATTGCCGGAATCTCATCCTCCCCAGCTGCAATATACGCTTCCAACCGTCCTTGCCCGCAAACAAGGTCATACATTTTCCCATTTCTCTTGCCTCGCAGCGTGACCGTTATTGGCCGCTTAAGACCTACATTCAAAATGTTCTGTCGTATTTCTTCTGCGATAATTTGGTTACGAACGCGCGGGTTCAAAATGTTAATTTCCTCAATGGGGATAAGTTTGACTTCGTCTATGTGCATCTTTGACCGCCTTATCTAGGGGAATATTAACACTCAAACTGAGCATATTTTCCAAGCTATCTGTCCGAAAACTATCTAGAAACCCTATATTCCTTTCATATAATTTCAAAAGATCATAAGAAAATTCAAGTGCGGGCAAGATATAATAGTCATGTATAGCTTCGTTATTGAGATTCATACGCACAGCAATGGTTATGTCTGGCCGAAGCCCAGTATCAAATCTAATATTCCAACGTCGTCCCCCTGAAGAGGTGGCAACACATCGGCTAATTACTATGGAAATGAATAAGTTGTAATTGAGCTCCATTAAACAACTTTCAGGATCGACGAGGATGTGCCTCCCACACAACGCTTCCACACGATTGATTACATCTGCAACTATTTCAAAGTGTAAGGCGCGTAAGCGTTGATTAATGGCAACATATTGATAGTCCCGTTCTGGGGTGTAGCCAATCATCCGATATGCGCGTAGAAGACCGCCAAAGCGGGTACGAAACAAACTACTCGGTGGCAAGGAGCCTGCTTCATCAATGATCAAGGCTGACAGACGCCCTTGACGATCATAAAGCTCCCGAAGCCCTTGCAATAACTCTGTATCTGTTAGTTTTTTGCTCCGCTCCCGATATATTCCCCGTACAGTATAGAACCGCTCCATATCCACTAAAGGCTCAAATGCTCCTTCTTTACGAATCCACTCACCTTCTGGGTTAACCTTTGTCTTACTTTTCATTTTGTTGGATGTTCTATTAAATACATTGGTTCCAATGTATTTCTCGTTGGTAAGCACTTCTCGCACTGTCCCACGAGACCAAGGTCGCCCAAATTGATTGCACACCCCCCGCTGATTTAGATGGGTTGCAATCTCTGACTCACGCATCCCTTTGATAAATTGATCATAAATCCAAAGAACATTATCTTTTTCTTCCTCGGGACCAGGGATTAATATCACGCGCTCTGTAAGCAAGCTTTTACGTTGTCCTATCACTAACTCTTGTTTGCGATGGCCTGCTTCATCTAAAAGCATTCTCCGGAGTCCGTACCCTGCAACACCCCCTTGCCGATAACCTTTTTCAACCAAATTACATTGGCCAATCCATACCTTTCGAGATAGCTGACGGCAGTAGTCACTGGCACTCTCATCTCTTAGTAAGGTCATGATACGATCAGCCAATGTGCTCGTAAGCGACAGAGGCTTGTCACAGGGGTGGCACATGACGTTCTTTCGTTCCAACAACATCCTATAAAACTCCGCATCGCGACTGTTAACAAAGCGCCCCCAGCGACTTTCATCCAAATACAAAACGAGATTAAAGGTATTCTCACCGGCCTCAACATCAGCAATCAAAGCGAGAAACTGCTCACGGCCTTCTGCTGTCATTCCGCTAACACCGAAGTCGGCATAGACTTCAACTACTTCTATGCCGTAATGGAGTGCAAAAGAGCGGATTTGCCGTTCTTGATTCTCTAAAGACTCCGCTTGAAGGTCTGTCGACATCCGGACATAGATGGCACATTTAAGCCCAAGCTGTTGCACCTCTTCAACGGTATATGTTCTTTCTCCTTGCAGCATCAACTGAACAGCTCCCTATTCTGTTATTGAGTTTTCAGTTTTACAATCTCAACCAGAGAAAGAGTTATGTCTAGAAAGTTATTGTGGCAGATTTGCCACAACATAGAAATTAATAATACAATATTGACATCTTGCATTGTGCTCATACTAAAGAAAAACAAACTTACGACTAAGCAAGTTGCGTTGGACCTTAATATACCCACAGAACGTGTTCGCAACTGGTATTATCGCAGTACAGGGATAACTGCTCTAGACTTATTAAAAATGCGGCATTGCTATAAGTTTATTGAAGACTTCATACAATCACCTGCCAACATAATTCAAAGAGCTAATCCCTCCCCGCCACACGTCCGCCATCAAACGGACAAGAAATTTCCACAACAACGGCACGCACCTGCCACCTGTTGTAGCCAATATCCTGATCAAAAAGATGATGCCTGATGGCATAGGGCAACGCCCCGGGAGGCTTCGATGGATGAAACAGCGCTTAAGGCCGATCTGCATGTCCACTCGCGGTATTCAACCAGACCATCGCAATGGATTCTGCAAAAGCTAGGCTGCGCAGAGAGTTATACAGACCCGCTCGTGCTGTATCATACAGCCCTGCAACGCGGCATGGATCTGGTCACCATCACCGATCACAATACAATATCCGGCAGTCTTGAGATTGCCCACCTGCCGAACACCTTCATCAGCGAAGAAATAACCGCATATTTTCCTGAAGACCGGTGCAAGCTTCATGTACTGGCATGGAACATCACCGAAGCTCATCATCAAGACATCTCCCGCCTGCGCGAAAACGTCTACGAGCTTGTGGATTACCTCATATACACAGGCATCCCGCACGGCATCGCCCATCCGATGTATTCACTTAACGACAAGCTTACTGTCAGCCACCTCGAACGCATGCTGCTGCTTTTCCGCACGTTCGAGCTGAACGGCTCACGCGATGCCTACCAGAACAACATCCTGCGGGAAATTCTGCAAAACCTTGACGCTCCAGCCATGGAAAAATTGGCTGCGAAGCATAACATGGCCCCGCGTATGGAAAAGCCATGGCTCAAAAACCTGACCGCTGGCTCCGACGACCATTCTTCGCTGAACATCGCCCGCAGCCACACCATAGTGACCGGAATCAATGCGCGGAGAGAACTGCACATTGAAGACTACCTGCACGGCGTTATGAATGGCCGCTCGCAACCGGCAGGCCGCGATGCCACGCCGGAAACCATGGCCCACAACCTCTACTCCATCGCCTACCAGTTCTATAAAGATAAGTTTTCGCTGGGGCAGCACGTTCATCGCGACCTGTTGCTGCGCTTTGTCGACAAATCACTATGCGCTGCGCAGGAACCGGAAAGCGGTCTGATGACCAAGCTGCACAGTCTCATCGGTTATCGCAGGCCCGCACACTTTTTCTCCGGCCCGCCGCGTTCTGTGCAGGGGCTGTTGCAAAAAGAAGCCGAAGACATCATCTGGCGCGACGAAGAGCTGCGTAACATTGCGGCAGGTCAGCTAAAAGCAGCTACGCCGCGCCCGCATGCCAAGGCCGCTGCAAATGCAGATGCAGGCAGCACGACCGGAGAAGAAACATGGTACCGGTTTGTGAACCGTGCCACACAAAAAGTAATGACCGGCTTCGGCGCCAGTCTGATGGACAACCTGCAGGGTGCCAACCTGTTCAGTGTATTCAACAGCATGGGGTCTGCGGGATCGCTGTACGCCATGCTTGTACCATATTTTGTCGCATATACGCTGTTCACCAGAGACCGCGAATTCTGCCGCCAGTGCCGCGATGCCTTTACGGATACACACCGGCCCCATGCCAGTCTGAACGTGGGGCACTTTACCGACACGTTTCACGATGTGAACGGCGTTGCCCTGACTTTGCAAATGCAGATGGAGATGGCCATAAAAAATGACAAGCAGCTGAAAATTATCACCTGCGGACCGGAAGGAGGTGAACCGGTCAGACTACAAGGTGTTGTTAATTTTCCATCCGTAGGAACCTGCACCATGCCTGAATATCCTGAACTGAAGCTGTTCTCTCCGCCGGTGCTTGATATAATCCGTTACTGCTACACAGAAGACTTCACGCACATACACTCTGCCACCCCTGGGCCCATGGGGCTGATGGCTCTGGCAGTTGCCCGTATCCTTAAGTTGCCCATCCATGCCACGTACCACACGGCCTTTCCGCAATATGTCAGCATGCTGACCGAAGACGCAGGGCTGGAAGACGCAATGTGGCGTTACATGGTGTGGTATTACAATCAGATGGACAGGGTATACGTACCTTCCAGAGCGACTGCGCAAGACCTGATAGCCCGCGGTATCCACCCGAACAAAGTGGTGTTCTACCCCAGAGGCATTGATACCGAGCGTTTCAACCCTGCATACCGCAACGGGTTCTACAAAAAGTACAACAGCGCGCCTGACAAAACACGCCTGCTTTACGTGGGCCGCATTTCACGCGAAAAAAACCTGCACATACTGGCGCAGGCTTTCAAGCAGCTGATAAACCGTCGTAACGATGTCGAACTAGTCATTGTGGGTGACGGCCCCTGGGCGGAACCCATGCAGTCTGCGCTTGCAGGGCTGCCTGTCATCTTCACCGGCTACCTTGCCGATGATGAACTGAGCGCAGCCTATGCCTCTGCCGATGTTTTCGTCTTTCCGTCCGGCACCGATACTTTCGGCAACGTAGTGCTGGAAGCGCAGGCATCCGGCCTGCCCGTCATTGTAACTGACAAGGGCGGCCCCTGCGAAAACCTGCTGCCCCATGAGACAGGCACCATAGTACCGGAAGGCAACGCGCAGGCACTGGCTCGCGCCATGGAAGCCCTTTGCGCTGATAAAAAGCAGCTTACCCGGATGCGCCGCGAAGCACGTGCCTATGCGGAAAGCCGCTCGTTCGAGGCTGCATTCCTTCAGCAATGGGATATGTACCGAGTCGAAAATGTGGCGTGATGCACGCCTGCCTCTTTTCCTGCTGGCAGAACAAAAAACGACGACGCTGCACGTAGCCACGACCTGAGCCGTCAGTAGTTAACCACAGACTCTATCAGGCAAACAGCAGGCAGAGGGCATCGGCCATCGCTGCTGTCTGATTTCTTTATAGCTTCCCCTCCGACCTTACCTTTCAGGCAAGCCCACCTCTTAATCCAGTTATAAAAACTCCGAACGTGGCTAGCGCGTGCAAGGTCACGCCTCACGTAATTTCTTTCAGACTCCCTCATTAAAAATCAAAGAGAGCCTTTCCTTCACTTCCGCCGCGTAGTGGTGTAGCCGTGGGTGCGGCTCTGCACATTTCACGCTCTGCGTTGCCCGCACGGGCTCCGCATACGGAGGCTTTATGCAATATGATTTTGATACTCGCCTGCATCGTCTGGGCACACGTTCTGAAAAATGGGACGAGATGGAAACCCGTTACGGCGTACCTGCAACGGGCGACCCTGCCGGAATTGCCATGTGGGTGGCAGATATGGATTTCAAATCGCCTCCGGCAGTGAACGAAGCTGTTGCCGCCATGGCACAAACCGGTCTGTACGGCTACCCCGGCGCATGGCACGACCATGACGAAGCTCTTACCTCATGGCTTTCACGCCGTCATGGCTGGAACATCCATCCGCAGTGGGTGTTGCGCATGCCCAACGTGGTCACAGCGCTGCATCTTATCATTCAGGCATTCACCGGACCGGATGAAGGCATCATAGTGCAGCCACCTGTATACCCGCCCTTTCTGCTTGCCCCGCAAAACAACGGCCGCAAAGTGCTGGAAAACCCGCTCCGCCGCGAAGAAGGCCCAGATGGTCCGCGCTTTGTAATGGATTATGACAACCTAGAAGAGCAGTGCCGCAACGGCGGCAAGGTGCTTATCCTGTGCAGTCCTCACAACCCCGGTGGCAGAGTCTGGCACAAGGAAGAACTCTCGCGGCTGGCAGAAATCTGCCTGAAGTACGATGTGCTTATTGTCAGTGACGAAATTCACCACGACCTTGTGTACGAAGGCCATACGCATACCATGCTGGCAACTATTGCTCCTGAAATTGCCGACCGCACCATCACCTGCATTTCAGCCACAAAAACATTCAATCTGGCTGGCTCCATGCTGGGTCTGGCAGTGGTACAAAACGCCGGACTGCGCGCACGCCTGCAAAAAACCATGCACGCTGCCGGCCTGTTTGATCCTTCTGCCTTCGGGCTTGCAATGTCCATTGCCGCATACAACCACGGAGATGCGTGGCGAAAGGAACTGCTCACATATCTGGACGGCAACAGGCAGCTGGTGCAGCAACAGCTTGGAACCGTCAACGGCATTGAACCGATGCGCCCCGAAGCTACCTACCTGACGTGGATCGACTTTGAAAAAACAGGCCTGCCCAAAGATGCAATCATCCGGAAGCTGCAGCAGGAAGCCCGACTGGCGCTGAATCACGGTGCAACATTCGGTACCGGAGGCGAGCTGTGCATGCGGCTTAACTTTGCCTGCCCGCGTAGCGTGCTTCAGGAAGCATTGGACAGAATCATCAATGTATTCAGCGGGTAATACTTCGCTACATGCTGTATCAATTGTATTGCCGTATCTATTCTTTATACTGCCAGTCGTTTTACCACTACAGCACGGCAGACAGTAAGAGTACTACCAACAGATATTGTAATTACACACAGCTCAAATAACATGAAAATCAAGCAAGTTACAAAAATGTAATTGTCATTTTATCTCTGCATTCAGCACGAAAATGCCTTGACTCATTGCACCTTGCTCGGTTTAGATGAAGCGATTTTTTTGTAGACTGCCCCATCCCCCACACCGACACCTGCGGAAGGGTGCCGGATATGCGGGCTGTCACATTTTTCGCAAATTTTCATTTGGAGGTACTGGATGAAGCGCATCCTGAAACTCATGCTGCTCGCACTTGTTGCCATGCTCGCGTTCGGCTGCAGTGCAGAGCCCGAAGAAAAAAAGGCTGAAACCGCAGCTCCCGCTGAAAAAGCAGCTGAAGCACCTAAAGTTGATAAAAAAGTCCTGCGCCTTGCCATGGATGCAGACCCTGTATCTCTTGACCCCCACGTTCAGCTTTCCGGTGGCATGCTGCAGTACTCGCACATCGTATTCGACCCGCTGGTTCGCTGGACCCGTGACATGGGCTTTGAGCCCCGTCTGGCTGAAAAATTTGAGCGTATTGACCCCCTGACCATGCGCTTTCATCTGCGCAAGGGCGTCAAGTTCCACAGCGGCAACGAATTCACCGCAGCTGACGTAGCATGGACTCTTAACCGCCTGCACCAGTCTCAGGACTACAAGGCGCTGTTCGAACCCTTTGCCGAGCCTAAAATCATCGACGATTACACCATCGACATCATCACCAAAAAGCCGTACCCCCTGCTGCTGAACATGGCTACCTACATCTTCCCCATGGACAGCAAGTTTTACTCCGGCAACGATGAAAGCGGCCAGCCCAAAGATGCCATCGTCAAAACCGGCCCCTCGTTTGCCAACGTAAACGAATCCGGCACCGGTCCCTTCTACGTGGTATCCCGCGAACAGGGCGTACAGATGGTTCTGAAAGCCTTCCCCGAATACTGGGGCCCCCGCGGCAACGTTGAAGAAATTGACCTGAAGCCCATTAAGAACGACGCTACCCGTGTAGCTTCCGTACTTTCCGGCGACGTTGACTTCATCATGCCCGTTCCTCCGCAGGACTACGACCGTCTGGCCAGCCATGACAAAGTCAGACTGATCACCATGGCCGGTTCGCGCCTTATCACCCTGCAGATGAACCAGAACCGTATAGAAGCCTTCAAGGACGCACGTGTTCGTCAGGCCATGGTATACGCTACCGACAATGCAGGTATCGCAGCCAAAATCATGAAAGGCCGCGCAACTGCCGCCGGTCAGCAGGGTCCCGAAGGCTTCTTCGGCTACAAGCCTGAGCTTGCTCCCCGCTTCGACCTTGAAAAAGCAAAACAGCTGATGAAGGAAGCCGGTTACGAAAAAGGCTTTGAAGTGACCATGATCGCTCCTAACAACCGTTACGTGAACGATGAAAAGATCGCTGAAGCTTTCGTTTCCATGATGGCTAAAATCGGCATCACCGTTAACCTGAAGACCATGCCCAAGGCTCAGTACTGGGATGAGTTCGACGCACAGGTTGCTGACGTCCAGATGGTCGGCTGGCACCCTGATACCGAAGACTCCGCCAACTACACCGAGTTCCTGCTGATGTGCCCCAACAAGGAAACCGGCTACGGCCAGTACAACAGCGGCAACTACTGCAACAAAAAGGTTGATGAGCTGATCATCGCCTCGCAGAGCGAAACCGACAAGGCAAAGCGTACCGCCCAGCTGCAGGAAGTAGAGCAGATCGTATACGACGAAGCTGCTTACATTCCCCTGCACTGGCAGCACCTGTCCTGGGCAGTTGCTCCCCACGTGAAAAACGCAGAAGACATCGTCAACGTTATGGACTTCCCCTACTTTGGCGACCTTGTGATCGAATAATTCCTGATCATACCGCGGAGCGGGCATATGCCCGCTCCGCTTATGCAAAGACGCTTTGAAAGGAAGGCAACCCGTAACCTGTTTGCCTTCCTTTCAAAGCGTCTTTGAGACAGAAAATTACAATGAACCGGCCTCAGGCCGGTTCCGTGTCTCTATAAAGACAACCAACCACATGATTTCAACCCTCTAACCCCACAAGCACATATGCTCGCTTTTATTATCCGAAGGGTGACACAGGCGCTTATCGTCATGTTTGTCATCAGTTTTATCGGGTTTGCCATCAAGCATTCGCTTGGCGACCCCGTGCGTGAAATGGTGGGGGTCAGCGTTTCTGTTCAGGAACGCGAAGCCCTGCGCGAAGAACTGGGGCTGAACGACCCTTACCTCGTCCAGTGGGTACGCTTTGTAAAAAATGCGGCTCAGGGCGATCTGGGGCGTTCTTTCTTCTATCGCAAACCCGCTATGGAAGTTATCCTCGACAAGGCTCCGGCCACGCTCGAGCTGGTATTCTGTAGCTCACTCCTCATCCTGCTCATATCCACGCCGGTCGGGGTGTACGCCGCGTACAGACCAAACTCGCCAATTTCACGGTTTTTCATGGGCTTCAGTGTTGTCGGCGTATCAATACCCGTCTTTCTGACAGCCATTCTGCTGATCTATGTCTTTGCGGTCGAACTGCACTGGCTACCATCGTACGGAAGGGGGGAAACAGTCGAACTATTCGGCTTCTGGGATACGGGCCTGCTTACCCTTGACGGGCTCAAGCACCTTATCCTGCCCAGTATTGCTCTTTCTTCCATCATGCTGCCGCTTTTCATCAGGCTTATCCGCGCCGAAATGAAAGAAGTGCTGGAAACGGAGTACGTCAAGTTTGCCCGCGCCAAAGGTCTGCGCGAACGCCGCGTACTGATGGTGCACGGCTTCAAGAACACCTTGCTGCCTGTCATCACCGTGGGCGGCGTGCAGATAGGCATTATGATCGCCTATACCATTCTGACCGAAACGGTTTTCCAGTGGCAGGGCATGGGCTTTATGTTCATCGAAGCGGTTGAACGCTCCGACACAGCCCTGCTGGTTGCCTACATGGTATTTGTAGGTGCGCTGTTTGTTGTGGTGAACACTGTGGTAGACATCATTTACGGACTGGTGAACCCCATGGTTCGCGTCGCGGGGAGGAAGTAGCAATGTCCGCATGGAAAAAATTCCGCGAGTCCGACTTTCTGTACCACTTTGTTCGCGACAAGGTAGCTCTTACCAGCTTTATTATTGTCGCTTTGCTGGTGCTGTCTGCTCTTTTTGCGCCGCTGCTCACGTCTCATGACCCGTACGACGGTGCAACCATCGACGTTATGAACGCCGAAACGCCCCCTTCGTGGAAGCCGGGCGGTTCGCCTGAGTTTCTGCTGGGCACCGATGCACAGGGCCGCGACATGTTCTCGGCCATTCTGTACGGCATGCGTGTATCCATTCTCATCGGCCTTGGTGCTGTCGCGCTGCAGGCATCGCTGGGAATTCTGGTGGGCCTTATGTCCGGTTACGGCTCCAAGCGTCTTGATACATTCCTTATGCGAATCACAGACGTTCAGTTGTCGTTCTCGTCATACATGGTTGCCATTTTCTTCGGGGCTGTCATTCAGGCGTCTTTCGGCGTGGCAAAATTTGCAGAAATAGCCGTCCCGTTCATTGTCCTTGTTATCGGCCTGTCCGAATGGCCGCAGTATGCGCGTACAGTGCGTGCATCCGTGCTGGCAGAAAAGAAAAAAGAATACGTTGAAGCAGCACGCGTTATCGGCCTGAAGCCACGACGGATCATGTGGCGCCACATTCTGCCCAACACGCTCACTCCTGTGCTGGTTATCTCCACCGTGCAGGTGGCAAACGCCATCATGAGTGAGGCTGCACTTTCGTTCCTCGGACTGGGTATGCCCGTAAACCAGCCTTCGCTGGGTTCACTCATCAAATCCGGCTTTGAGTACATTTTCAGCGGCAGCTGGTGGATCACCCTGTTCCCCGGTGTGGTGCTGGTACTGCTTGTGCTCACCATCAACCTGCTGGGCGACTGGCTGCGGGATTATCTGAACCCCAAGCTCTACAAGGACTAGACCATGAGTACGCTGCTGGAAGTCAAAGACATGACCGTACAGTTCGCCATGCGCGATTCGCAGCTGACCGCGGTCGACAAGGTTTCGTTCACGCTTAAAAAGGGTGAACGTCTCGGCCTTGTGGGCGAGTCGGGCGCAGGCAAATCTGTAACGGGTTTTTCCATAATCAATCTGGTCAGCAAGCCCGGCCGCATCACCGGCGGCTCTATTCTGTTTGAAGGGCACGACCTGACCAAAGCATCTGACGAAACGTTGCGGCACATCCGCGGCAACCGTATCAGCATGATCTTTCAGGATCCCATGATGACCCTGAACCCCGTGCTGACCATCGGTACCCAGATGGTAGAAACCATCCTTGCACATAAAAAAGTCTCGGTAAAAGAGGCAGAAAAAATCGCGCTGGACAAGCTGCGCAAGGTGTACATCCCCTCACCGGAAAAACGCCTGAAGCAGTACCCGCACGAGTTTTCCGGCGGTATGCGCCAGCGCATAGTCATTGCCATTGCTCTGCTTACCTCTCCGGCACTTATTGTTGCAGATGAGCCTACAACGGCACTGGACGTAACCATTCAGGCAGAGATCATGGAACTTCTGCTTGAGCTGTGCGAGTCGGAAAACATGGGGCTTATCCTCATCACGCACGATCTCGGCGTTGTGTCTCAGGTGACAGAAAAAATCGCCGTAATGTACGCAGGCCGCATTGTTGAAATGGGCGACACAGACAAAGTAGTCGCCGACCCGCAACACCCCTACACCAAGGGTCTGCTGGCGGCTCTGCCTCAGGGTGTCAAAGGCAAACGCCTTAACCAGATTCCGGGTATCATGCCCGGCCTCGGGTCCATTCCTGAAGGGTGTGCATTCAACAACCGTTGTACCTGTAAGGAAGACATCTGTCTTACCGAACGCCCCAGCCTGCAACTTAAGAAATCAGGCGGCATGGCTGCCTGCCACATTCTGGAATAAGTCATGGCGAATACACCATTGCTCGATCTAAAGAACCTTACCAAGCGGTTCGACATATCCGGCGGCCTGCTTGACCAGCTTCGTTTCCAAAACGGCAAGCTGACCCGCAAACAGACCGTGGTGCACGCCGTGAACAATGTTTCGTTTTCCATCAACGAAGGCGAAACCCTGTCTGTGGTAGGTGAATCCGGTTGCGGTAAATCCACGCTGGCTCGTACGGTCATCGGCCTGTACCCGCCCAACGGCGGCGAAATACTCTACCGCGGGCAACGCATAGACAATCTTTCTGAAAAAGAAGTTATGCCTTACCGCACCCGTATGCAGATGGTCTTTCAGGACCCGTACGCTTCGCTCAACCCGCGTATGCGCGTGCGTCAGATTCTGGAAGAACCTGTCCGCTTTCATAACCCCACCATGACCCGCGCCGAAGTACGCGAACGCGTGGCCGGAGTTATGGATCAGGTGGGCATTAACCCCGCATGGGCGGACAGATACCCGCACGAATTCTCCGGCGGTCAGCGCCAACGTATCTCCATTGCCCGTGCGCTGGTGGTAAAGCCCGAATTCATCGTAGCGGACGAACCTATCTCTGCGCTGGACGTCTCCATTCAGGCACAGGTTCTCAACCTGATGATGGACCTGCAGGAAGAGTTCGGCCTGACATACCTGTTCATCAGCCACGACCTTTCCGTGGTGGAACACATCTCAAGCCGCGTTGCCGTTATGTACCTCGGCAGTCTGTGTGAACTGGCATCGGCAGAATCTCTGTTCAATAACCCGCGCCACCCCTACACGCAGGCTCTGCTTTCGGCCATTCCGCGCATCGGGCAAAAGGGCTTTAAGCATATCCGCCTTTCCGGCGATGTGCCTACCCCCATCAACCTGCCCAGCGGCTGTGTGTTTAACGGGCGCTGTCCGCACACCAATGGCCGTTGCAGATGCGAAACACCTGTGGCCATCGAGCAACCCGACGGAGCACTGGTGGCCTGTCACGCATTAGAAGAAGGCCGGTTGTAACACGGTTGAACCACATACGACCCCAAAGCGCCCTGTGTGAACAGGGCGCTTTTTTATGGAAGGCAGGTAAAAAGCCACCACCTTGCTTTTGTCATCCTGATGCTCTGGCAGTTCCGGCAGAATACGCAGTTCAATCTGTTATCAGCGGCTTCTGAAAGGGCTTCTGGCCTCCTCCGGCTCTTTCTGACAAAACACCTGCTTTATTTTATCCACATAGTTCTGCCTGCATGTTCCCTTTCTTGCGCAAAGCCAGTATACATACGTCCTGGTACGTAACAGCGCTGCGATACAACAGCGTTATGGCAATACATTATAGAAAGATACGACTGGTACAGCTGGCATATTTCAGTCCGCCATTACATCCGGCACTTAATATCCACTTTCAGCACATACTGTACGACCCGTCGAAGGTAATGCACAATACTCACCCCGGCACACAGCCAGACTTAATACGCAAGGCAAAGCAGGAGGCGCACATGCGCTTAACATTCCGTCACCGTTCCGCATCCGGTTCTCCGTTCCGTTTCACGATCCTTCTACTGCTGCTTTCAGCGTTGCTGATGGTTGCAGGCTGCGACCAGTCCGCCGAGGATAAAGCAAGCGACACAAAGCAATCTGCCGCTACCGACCAGAACGCCTCGACGCCTGCACAGCCCGCGGGTTCCGGCAGCGCTTCTTCCCCCACGCAGGAAGAGGCAGCATTGCCCTTCGGCTACAAAAGCTACAGCATCATTGAAGCGCAAAATGGGCCGGAAATATGCCTCGACTTTACACAGGCACTGGATGAATCCGGCACTACGGCGTATCAGGACTACATTCTTACTGAAAGCAGGCTGACCGTTTCGCGCGTACAGGCACAACGTTTGTGCCTGACAGGCGCAAAAGCGGGCGATTCCGTCTCGCTGACCCTGCGCGCAGGCTTGCCTGCCGTATCGCAGGAAACATTACCTGCTGATGAAAAAATTGCTGTGTCGCTGCGCAATCGCAAGCCTTCGGTAAACTTTGAGCGCGGCTTCATCCTGCCCAGAGGCTCTGCAAAAGGCCTTCCCGTTTCCACAGTAAACACAAACGAATGTTGGATTGCCGTGCTGCGTATGCCGCCTCATGCCATCACGCAGGTATACAACGATTCGATTTCCGGCAGACGCTTCAACCCGTGGGAAATCGTGCAGGTGAACCGCTGGCATGCCAACCTTGTCTGGAACGGAACCATGCAGGTGGCATCCAGACCAAACGAAACCATTACCACGCTTTTCCCCGTGCGCGATATCGCAACACAAGGTAAAGCCGGATTGTATTTCGTGCTGGGGTCGCCCGAACCGCTGGCTCCTGCTGACGGCATCTTCAGCTATGAAGACATTCCTTCTGAAGTAGCCGGTCAGATGCTGCTGGAAACCGACCTTGCGCTGACCACGTACCACGGCGCAAACGGCATGACCGTTGCTGTACGTTCGTATGCCACGGCACAGCCTGTGGCAGACACCACAGTTACATTGATAAGCCGCAATCTTGAAGAACTTGGCACCATCACCACAGGCGCGGACGGTATGGCGGAATTTCCTGCCGGACTGGTGCGCGGCAAGGGAGCAGCCGAGCCTGTCATGCTTACGGCAACCAACGGTGACGACACGGCCCTGCTCGACCTGCGCGGCACCCCGCTGGACCTTTCAGACCGCGGAATTGAAGGGCGCATGCCCATTCACGGCGTGGATGCCTACCTGTACACCGACAGAGGCGTGTACCGTCCGCGTGAAACCGTGAACCTTGTGACCATGCTGCGCGACCCGCGCGGCAAGGCAGTCAGTGATGTTCCTCTTACCGTTACAATCAACAGACCGGATGGCAAAGCATACCTGCGCACGACCGTGCAAAAACAACAGGACGGCTCACTACATCTGCCCGTGCAGTTATCGGAAACCGCCCTGCGCGGACGCTGGCAGGCAACAGCCCACATTGACCCCAAAGCCCCGCCCGTGGGCGAAGTATTCTTTCAGGTAGAAGATTTTGTGCCCGAACGCCTTGCCGTGGCGCTGCATGTGGAGCCGGAGCGCATTACGCCTTCCACTAACGCCACGGTCAACGTGCAGGCAGACTTTTTATACGGCGCAGCAGGCGACGGCCTGACGACCGAGGGTGACATCATTCTGCGGCCCGACCCTGCGCCATTCGGCAATGCATATGCCGGCTACATCTTCGGCAATATGCAGACCCGTCCCATTCGCATGGAGCAGGACATTCCCGCTACTGATGCAGACGGCAAAGCCAGCTTGGTTCTTTCATTGGCTTCACTGAAAAAATCCGCAGCCAGCCAGCAGAATGACTACACAATGCTGCTGAAGCAGCCCGCCCGTGCGGATGTGACCGTACGCGTGCAGGAACCCGGAGGCAGGACCACAACAGTCGCAGTGGCTGTTCCCGTTCTTGCACAGCAGCAGTACATAGGCCTTCGCCCTCTCTTCCGAGACGGGTATGCACCGGTGGGCCAGCCCACAGAATTTATGGCAATCTGCACGGATGCCAAGGGTAATCCCGTTGCACTGCCTGACGCACAGGTCACATGGAAGCGCATTCGCGTTTCGTGGCAGTGGTCACGCACTGATAACGGCAACTGGCGCTACGAACACGTCGAGCGCGTGGTCGATACCCGCACAGAAAACGTATCGTTACCTGCCGAAGGCCCGCAGCGTTTCAGTCGTACGCTGGACTGGGGTAAATATCTGGTGGAAATCCGCCACCCTGAAACAGATGCGGTTGTTGCCCATGAGTTCTACGTGGGCTGGGGTGCGGAGACTGACGACGACAGGCCGGACAGGCTTGATGTGCGCCTTGACCGGAAAGGGTACACCGCAGGTTCTACGGCAACATTGTTTGTAAACACTCCGGTTGCCGGTAAGGCATCGGTTGTCATTGCCAACGAAAATATACAAAAAGTCATCTCTGCGGATATTCCCGCAGGCGGCGGCGAAATCTCTATTCCCGTAAGCAAAGAATGGGGAGCCGGTGCATACGCGCTGGTCACGCTGCATCAGCCGCTTGAATCGCGCAAAGGGCGTTCTCCCGCCCGCGCCGTGGGTGTTGCGTGGATAAGCATAGATATGGGCGAACATACCTTGCCCGTGTCCATCAAAGCTCCGCAAACCATCAGGCCGCGTACCACCGTTTCCTTACCTGTGCAGGTTCAGGGAGCGACATCGGCTTATGTTACCCTTGCGGCTGTGGATGAAGGCATCCTGCAGCTTACCCGCTTTGTTTCTCCCTCGCCGGAAAAATACTTTTACGCCAAGCGCCGGCTGGGCATTACCATGCGTGACGACTATGGCAGGCTGATTGAAGGTGAAGGCGTTGTCGGCGCCATACGTCAGGGCGGCGATATAGCCGGAGCCTCCGGCTCGCTGGCTGCTGTGCCGCTGCGCATTGTATCGCTGTTCAGCGGAGTTGTCCCTGTGGATGCATCCGGCAAGGCGGACATTCAGCTTACTGTGCCGGAGTTTCAGGGGCGTCTGCGCCTTATGGCTGTAGCATGGGACAAAAACGGTGTCGGCTCAGCCTCTTCCGCCATGACTGTCCGTGATCCTCTGGTAGCGGATATTATTCTGCCGCGCTTCCTTGCGCCGCAGGATTCCGTGAATGCCACAATGCTGCTGCATAATGTGGAAGCACCTGCCGGAACCTACGAAGTATCCGTCAGCACTTCCGGCACCCTTGATGCGATGGCAGCAACGCAGAAGGTCACTCTGCAAAAAGGGGAGCGCGTGCTGCTGCCCGTGCCGCTTACGGCCACCGGCATCGGGCAGGGCTCTGTAACCGCCACGGTCAACGGGCCTTCATTTACTGCAAAAATTGAGCGGGACATCACTGTGCGCTCCGGCTACGGCAAGGTGTACTTACAAACGGCCACCACGCTGGATTCCGGCAAAACCCTTACGTTAAAAAAACTGCAACTGTTGCAGGCCATGGAAGAGTACGGAGCGCTGGATATTGCCGACGTACTGCCCGGCAGCCTGAAAACGACCGTGCAGGTAGGCGGCATCCTCGGAGCCGATGTTCCCACGTTGCTGCGCTGGCTCGACCGGTACCCGTACGGCTGCCTTGAGCAGACTACCAGCAGGGCCATGCCGCTGCTGTATATGGCGGAAACAGCTCAGATGACCGGCGCAGAGGACGCTGCTCCCGTAGCGGACCGCATCCGCGAGGCCATCTACCGCATTGCCGACATGCAGAACGCAGACGGCAGCCTGAACATGTGGCCCGGAGATTCATGGCGTGCAGACCCGTGGACAACGGTTTTCGCCATGGACTTTCTTGTACGCGCGCGTCTGCAGGGGCATAGCGTGCCGGATGCCGTGCTGGAAGGGGCCAAAACATACCTGACCGGCGTCGCCCGCCGCAGCGCATACGGCGCCTCGCCGGAGGCCGTTGCGTATTCGTACAGAGTGCTTGCGCAGGCAGGCGTTCTGCTGACAGCCGACATGCGCTACTTCCACGATAACGCCCCGCAACTGTACAGCACCGGCTGGGCCAACCTCGGCAGGGCTTTTGATCTGGTCGGCGACGGACCGCGCGCTACCTCCAGCTTTGCACACGCCACTGACATCATCAAAACAGGTCGCAAACCTGCAGAAGATGTGCGCGTTGCGCCCTATAAATGGGGTAAGCGCAACCTTGCCTTTGTTGTTGCCAGTGCGGCAGAATCCGGTCGCATACAGCTTGCAGCCGAGTTACTGCAACGCGGCGGCGGCTTTGACAGAGATGCAGGCAAATGGAGCACCACCACACAGGAAGCGGGCTGGAAGCTGCTTGCGGTGCACGGTCTGCTGAAAGGTTCCGGCGCTACGGCAGCAGAGCTGAACGGCACGCCGTTACGCGTAGTGGACGGCGTTGCTCTGGCTTCGCTGCCGGAAGGCCCCTTTACCGGCTACACAGATCCTGAAACCATGACCGCCATGATTGAGCATAACCTGAAGAACATCGGCGAGGGCATCGCATGGGTGACAACGGCGTTTGATTTTACGCCTGCGCGTCCGCTGCCTGCACTTGCCCGAAGAGGCTTAAGCCTGAAACGCGAATATCTGACCTTTGAAGGCAAGCCTGTAGACCTGAAGACCTTGCGCCGCAATGACAGGTTCATCGTTCGTCTGACCATGTCTGCCCAGCACAGCCAGCGCAGGCAGATTGTAGTGAATGATCTGCTGCCGGCAGGACTGGAAGTGGAAAGCATCGTGCCGCAAAACGGCTCTGCATGGTCATGGCTGAAGCCCACCACAGCATCCATGCTGCAAAAGCAGGATGATCGCGTTGTGGCAGTCTATGACTTTGACCGGTTGCCGTGGGACAACGCCCGCGGTGCAAAACCGCTGGTAGCCGCATATGTGGTCCGCGCAGTTACAGCAGGCAGCTTTACACTGCCGCCCGTCAGTGCGGAAGATATGTACGACCCTGCCTTTGCTGTGCGTAGCGAAGCAGGAACGCTGACTATCGCACCATAGCAACGAGACAGGCCGCACTACACCACAGAATACCCTTTCCGGCTGCGGCAGCTATCATGCCGTAGCCGGAACTTTTTACTGGCGATACAGCCATCACCGGAACATACTGCACCGAATGCCGAAGAACAGCTCTCATATACCTTGCTGCACGCCGGACACCGCGCCAGAACACACACAAGATACCGCGCCGGACAACACAAGTTGCGCCGATTGCGCCCGTTTCTGCGCTTCCGGGCCTTTCGGCGCTTCTGACAATTCCGGTGATTCCGGCCCATCCACCCCTGCCGGCATGTCCCTCCAAGACACCGCCACCACCCGCGCGTGGCGTCGCCGCGCAGCTCTTGCCGCAAGCGGCCTTGGCTTGCTTTGCATGCTTTTTCTGTTACTGGATGCGCTCTTTCCGCCGGATATGACACGTTACGAACAGCGTTCCGTACTGGTGATGGATGCACAGAAACGCCTTGTGCATGCATTCCTCAGCCCTGATGGCATGTGGCGGCTGCACACCACTCCGAAGGATGTGGACAAGCGCTATATAGAGTTGCTGACCACCTACGAGGATAAGCGATTCGGCCTGCATCCAGGCGTTGACCCGCTGGCGATTCTACGTGCCACAGGCCAGATGCTGACTACCGGACACGTTGTTTCCGGCGCGTCCACCTTGTCCATGCAGGCCGCGCGCCTGCTGGAGCCCCGCCCGCGCACGCTTGGCGCAAAAATTACAGAAGCTCTCAGGGCAATCCAGCTGCACTGGCGCAACGGCAGTTCCGGCGTCCTGTCCATTTACCTTACGCTGGCGCCTTTCGGGTCTAATATTGAAGGTGTCAGAGCGGCCTCGTATGCATACTTCGGCAAGGAGCCGGACAGACTGACATACGGCGAAGCAGCGCTGCTGGTTGCTCTGCCGCAGTCCCCTACGCGCTTGCGGCCGGACAGAAATCCACTGGAGGCCCGTAAAGCCCGCGACAAGGTGCTTACCCGCATGCGGAGTACAGGCACTATCAGCGCAAAACAACATGCAGAAGCCCGCACGGAAAGCATTCCCGCCATACGCAGACAAATGCCCATGCTGGCTCCGGTACTGTCAGAATCCATGCGCCAGACATACCCGCAAAGCCAGCGCATTGTAACCGCGCTCAATCTGCCTTTGCAGAGGGCGGCCGAAATGCTGTGCCAGCGGCACGCGCTGGGTCTGGAACATGGCGCATCAGTTGCCGCGGTGGTCATGCATCGTAAAACCCGTGAGGTCCGCGCCTATGTCGGCGGTAAAAATGCGGACGGTTCCCGCAACTACCTTGATCTGCCGCAGGCCCTCCGCTCACCTGGCTCCACGCTGAAGCCTTTTATCTACGGGCTTGCGTTCAATGAACACATTCTGCACCCCGAAACGCATATCAGCGATTCCGCTCAGCGGTTCGGCGATTTCCGGCCCCGCAACTTTCGCAGAGGCTTTCAGGGAGCAGTAACTGTGCGCGAAGCATTGCGTGATTCGCTGAACGTGCCTGCGGTAAGCGTGTTGTACGCTATGGGGCCGGACAGGCTTGTGGCTGCATTGCGCAACGCAGGGGCGACTCTGGCTGTTTCCGGCGATGCAACCCTGCCTGTAGCACTTGGCGGTGCAGGAACAACCTTGCTGGACCTGACAATGCTCTATGCCGCGCTTGCCGATGGCGGCGTGGCAATGCCGCCTCTTTTTACGCTGCAACCACGCAACATACCGCAACGTCCCATAAGCCCCGCGCAGAACAGCACCGGAAACAGCACGTCATACGCCACAGATCCTGCCGCTTCCACAGTTACGCAGGCGCTTCTTTCCGGCGGATACCGCCTGATGACAGACGCAGCCGCGTGGCAGGTGATAGACATTCTGCGCGATTCACCAAGGCCGCGGGGTTACCTTGCGCCTGAAACAGGCGTCCGGCCCGTGGCTTTTAAAACCGGCACATCATACGGTTATCGTGATGCATGGGCGGTGGGAGCTTCGCCCGACTGGGTGGTGGGCATATGGACAGGCAGACCCGATGGTCAGCCACGCCCCGGTGAGGTCGGGCGCACGGCGGCAGTGCCGCTGCTTCTGGATATGTTTGACCGTCTGCCACCGGATAGCGCCCCTTGGCCGGAACGCCCCGCCGGAGTTCTGGATGTACGCCAGAACAGACAGTTGCCTACAGGCCTGCAACGGTTTGTATCTGCCAACTCACGCGGACTGCCCGCACTGGCAGGTGAACCGCCGCGCATTCTGCACCCCCGGGACGGAACAATTGTCGAATCGCTGGGCAGCGAAAGGGGCGGAGGAATCGCTCTGAAAGCCTCGGGCGGCACAGCCCCTTTGCGATGGATTGCAAACGGCATCCCCCTGCCCGAAGGTCAGACCTTCTGGCTACCGGACAGCATCGGCTTTACCAACCTGACACTGGTGGATGCCACAGGTCGCAGCGCATCTGTTCAGATACGCATTGTTCCTCATGGATGGGAGTAAAAACGCTCGCCATCAGGTCTGCCTTTGAATAGATATTGTTAAAAGCTACCGCAGTAAAAACAGCTCGATGAAGTTTCAACGCATGATATCACCATAGCGCTTACCTACTTACCAATACAAAAAACAATGTCCCGCCTGACAGGGGGGCCGAAGAGAATTCTTTCCCCTAGCCGCGGGAGGCAAAAAAAAACGCTATACGGCCCCACCCGTTACGCTCTGTCCCGCAGCGCACAGCTCCCCTTACCTTTTATTCTAACGCACCCAGACCAGAACAATTCCCCCTGTGCGTCTTCCCGGCCCCTTCCACCTCGCAAAAAAAAAAGCGCACGGAGATAACTCCGTGCGCTCAACATTCTTTCCGGCAAGACTGGTTAGCCTTCCCAGATATCCAGATTATCTTCGGGGATATCGTGTTCTTCCAGCATGGCTCCGGCAACGCCTTCATCGCCTTCCGGCACGATGATAACGCACTGGCAGCCGTGCTCAACGGCATATTCTGCAAGGGCGTTCACGCGCTCTGCTGTTTCCAGCAAGGCCAGTGTCACCTCGGTTTCCACCACAAAATAGTAGACAACACCCTTGGTGTTTTCGCCCTGCAGGTCGGGCTGATAGCCGCCCACGGTATCAGGCTCCGCCAGTTCATCCAGCAGACCTTTTATATTACGGAAGCCGCCTTCTATCAGGGCTTCGCAGGCTGTTTCCAGCAAGTCCTGACGCAGTTCATCCGCTTGTGACTGATTTTTGCTCATGTCGTTTACCTCTAATGAATGTGGCGCCACATTTCCATAAACAAGGCCCCTGTGCAAGCAACAGTTTTGCCCGCCGTAACCGTGTGCCATTCCATAGAATGCTACATTTTTGTAAATTTTACGTTGCCGCAAGTGCCATGTTTTTGTTATGTGGTGTCGCTTATGAATTATGCCGTACCTTCAGTATAATAGAATGTTTTGCAGCATTAACAAGGAACAGTACATGCTCGACACCATTATCCGCGTGATCGACAAAATAACCGAGACCATCGGCCGTGCAGCCATGCTGCTGGCTCTTTTTCTGGTGCTCACCGTGGTTGTAGATGTGGCCTTGCGCTACTTTTTCAGCATCAGCTTTGCCGCGCTTCGCGAGCTGGAATGGCATGCGTATGCCGCTTTGTTCCTTCTGGGCGGCGCCTATACGCTACGGTACGATGCGCATGTGCGGGTGGACGTTCTGTACCAGCATCTTTCTGACAAACGAAAAGCGCTCATTAATGTGCTGGGTTGTCTGCTGTTTCTCTTTCCCGGCTGCTACCTGATCATCAAAACATCGCTGCCCATAGTGCAGTTCAGCATGATGATGAATGAAATTTCGCCCGATCCAGGCGGCCTGCCGTACCGATGGATGCTGAAGGCGCTCATTCCCTTCGGCTTCGGCCTGATGGCCCTGCAGGGGGTCTCTTTCTTTCTTAAAAATCTGCTTGTCCTGCTGGGCAAACGCGAACACAGGCTGGAGGCATAGCCATGCATCAGGAACTTGCCGGCTGGCTTTTTGTCTGTGTCACTGCGCTGCTTCTGATGGGCTTTCCCGTAGCGTTTACGTTGCTCGGCGTATCGCTTGTATTCGGGGTTGCCGGATTCGGATGGGACTTTTTCAACCTGCTGCCCCTGCGCATCTGGGGCACCATGAGCAACTTTACCCTGACGGCTGTGCCGCTTTTTATCTTTATGGGCATGGCTATGGAGCGTTCCGGCATTGCCACACGGCTGATTGAATCCATGGGGATGCTCTTCGGCAAAATGCGCGGCGGTATGGCCATTGCGGTTGTGCTGGTGGGTGCGCTGCTTGGCGCATCAACAGGCATTGTGGGGGCAACAGTTGTCACCATGGGGCTGCTTGCCCTGCCCAGCATGTTGCGCTGCGGCTACGGGCACCCGCTGGCAACGGGAGTAATAGCCGCATCCGGCACACTGGGGCAGATTATTCCACCCTCCATCGTGCTTATCCTGCTGGGCGATGTCATTGGCGTTCCGGTGGGTGACCTGTTCATAGGTGCGGTTACTCCGGGTTTTCTTCTGGTCGGGCTCTATGTCGGTTATATTGTCGTTTATGCAATGCTCTTTCCGGACAAGGTGCCTACGGCACTGCCGAAGGCATCTTCTGCGCAAGCCTGTGAAGCAGAGCCTGACGCGCCTACTTGGCGGGAATTGCTTGGCGCCTTCGGCCCGCCGCTGCTGCTGATTCTTGCGGTGCTCGGCACCATCTTCGCGGGGATTGCATCCCCCACGGAAGCTGCTGGCGTAGGCGCCTTCGGCGCGCTGGTACTCAGTTACTGCAACGGGCGTTTTTCGCTTCGAATGCTGTACGAAGTGATGGAATCCACCACCCGCCTGACCAGCATGATCTTTATCATTCTTGTGGGTGCTACGGCCTTCGGACTTGTATTCAGGGGCCTTGGCGGCGATCATCTGGTGCGCGATTTTATTGCGGCGCTGCCGTTCGGCAACTGGGGCGTCCTGATGATGATCATGGGCATCATCTTTCTGATGGGCTTTTTCCTCGATTTTATTGAAATCACGTTCATTCTTGTTCCGGTAGTCGCTCCCCTGCTGGTGGAAGCGGGCTTTAATCCCTGCTGGCTGGCGCTTATCTTTGCCATTAATCTTCAAACCTCGTTCCTGACACCGCCATTCGGATTCTCACTCTTTTACTTAAAAGGAGTGTGTCCCAAAGAGGTTTCCACCCTGTCAATTTATAAAGGAATTATTCCTTTTGTGTTCATGCAGATGGTGGTTCTCGGACTGTGCATGGCGTTTCCGCAGCTGCTGTTGTGGCTGCCGGAACTGGCACGCGGCATGTAGCAAACTGTAAATAAACATACCCGCTCAGCAGCACAAAGCGGCGGAGCGGGGTTTCAGAAAAGATAATCAAAAACTCGCCCCACCTGTACCCACAGGCTGGCCGAAAGCCACAGCCCCATAATAATGACCGGACAAGCCGTCAGCCCGTTACACGCAAAGCACGGCTCCGTCCCAGTCACAAGCGTACTCTCGCCGCTAACAACCCGAGCCGCAAAGCAAAACTGCACACCCTCGCACACAGCACCTGCAACCAATAGCATAGCCCTATGCAATAGCTAATGATTCATCATGTTTTCCGATTTGACCATGCCCTGACGGCTTGCCATAACTAGCCGGAAGTAGCGGGAGTTACCCTGCTGCGCTCCCGTATACGTATTCTCACTGTTCAAAGAGCAATCATGTCTGACGGCCACCCGCATACAGCATCTTCCGCAACCAACACTCCTTCAGGCGTTTTAATGTCAGGAGTCCGGCGCGTTACGGCCCTTTTACTACGCCCTTTGTTCTCGCAACAAATTCCCATCGCAGAAAAACTGGCATCGTTCTGTCCGCCCGCAGAAACGCCGGAAGTGACAAGCGACTATCCTGCCCCGCAGCTGCAGTCGCTGGAGGAAGTGGCTGCCCGCATAGCACAACGCTGCACCGGTTGCGGCGCATGTGTACGCGCGTGTCCGTTTCTGCAGGAATACGGCAACCCCCGCGACATTGCGCAGCAAATTCTGTCCGGTGATGAAAACGCCAGTCGCAACGCATTCGAGTGCAGCTTATGTTCTCTATGCGGTGCAACCTGCCCTGAAAAACTTGAGCCGCTGCAGCTGTTTCTGGCCATGCGAAGGAATGCGGTACAACATGGGGCAATATCGCTGAAGCCTTTCAAGCGCCTTATCAGCTACGAATCGTGCGGCAACTCTGACGCATTCAGTTTGTTCGGCCTGCCTGAAAATGCAGACACGGTATTCTTTCCCGGCTGCACCCTGACGGGAACGCGGTCGCAAACCGTGCAGGCTGCCTTTGAACACCTGCGCTCGGTGTATCCGCGCATAGGCGCGGTTCTGGCGTGTTGCAGCAAGCCCTCGCATGATCTGGGCAGGCAGGAACAATTTAACGGACAGTTCGGGAAGCTGTACCGGCAGCTGCACAGCCGCGGCATAAAACGGATAATCACGGCCTGCCCTAACTGCCATAAGGTTTTCGCCAACTATGCACACGACATGGAGGCTGTCAGCATCTACGAAGTTCTGGCCCAACATCCGCCGCAGACAGCGGCGCAGGATTGCGTTGACAGGCAGGATGCATATCATTTTCCGCCTGTGGCAATGCACGACCCCTGCCCGCTTCGGACTTACCCTGCCATCCATGATGCAGCCCGCGCGCTTACCCTGCGCAGCGGGGCAGACATAGTGGAAATGCCTTCCGTCA
Source organism: Oleidesulfovibrio sp. (assembly GCF_047973035.1). Taxonomy (NCBI): domain Bacteria; kingdom Pseudomonadati; phylum Thermodesulfobacteriota; class Desulfovibrionia; order Desulfovibrionales; family Desulfovibrionaceae; genus Oleidesulfovibrio; species Oleidesulfovibrio sp. The sequence goes on along the minus strand of NZ_JBKEBF010000008.1, from coordinate 111,713 downwards.
AAAGCCGCACCCTCTGCTGCGGCGAAGGCGGAGCGACGGCAGCCATACGACCGGACTTTGCCCGCCAGTGGGCAGAAAAACGCAGCGGACAGGCAAACGGCAAAACCGTTGTTACATACTGTGCAGGATGCACGGGCTTTCTTTCTCCATTCGTCCAGACTGCGCATGTGCTTGATCTGGCATTCTTTCCCGTAAAAACGCTGGGGGGCCGCATGAAGCCCGCCCGCGCTCCGTTTACCTATCTGCACCGGTTGCGCGTTAAAGGGCGGTGGAAACGAAAATACTTCCGCTAACCGACTTGACCTTCTTCTTTCCCTGCTGCTAATTTAACCGATTAACTACGCTTTATCTCTTCCTGAACAGTTCCCCCGTTGACAGTATCCACCTTAGGTTTATACTTGCGTAAACGCCCGAATACCCGCCGCAAATGTCTTGCTGCGCGTACGGGCATCACCTCGCATATTCTTGCGAACAAACATGTCATGGGAACATCATGGCTTCCGACAAACCGCACTCTCCGGACGTAATCATCCGTGAGATGAGCATCGACGATCTTGCCCCGGTCTACCATATGGGCGAACGACTTTTTACGTGCGACCTGTACCCGTTCCTGTATCGTACATGGGATGAATGGGAAGTTGTAGGACACTACAACACCGACCCTGAATTCTGCATGGTGGCAGAAGTGGACGGAACTCTTGCAGGCTTCATCATCGGAACACTTATCAGTAAGGCTTCGTGGACATACGGCTACATCATCTGGATCGGAGTAGAGCCTAAATTCCACAGCTGCGGCATCGGACACAAATTGTTCGACAAGATGGTGGACCGCATGGTGGCAGAAGGTGCCCGCTATCTGATTGCAGACACCGACCCCAGTAACGGGCCTGCATTGCGCTTTTTTAACAGCAAGGGCTTTTCCAGCGAGCAGGATCACGTCATCATGACATTGAACCTGCATCACTGCGACATGTACCAGAGCGTGCTGAAAAAACACGGTTCAGGTGCGGCAAAAGAAACGCACACGACACACTCGAAAAAAAGGCGCAACCGCACTCCTGTCGAGCCTAAAGCCGGCAAGACACAAGGGGTTAACGGCAACGGACGTTGCAAGCTGGAAAAAGACGACTAGCATACCCCGCCGCGCGATTACCCGCACATTGCCAAAGCTGCCCGCCCGTGCCATGAACACGGCGGGCAGTTTTTTTACAACAAATACCGAAGCAGCAAAAAAATATTTGCCGCTGTCCGTGCAGCCTGTAAGCCGGCCGTACGCTGTGAAGGCGGACTGCATCATCCGCTTTGCTCCCTTCGGCATATCCGGCGCAAAGCCTGCCGGTACTGTCAGCCTATGGCAGTTGGCAGAAACAACACTGCTACAGCACCTGTAAGCCTGCACATGACAGAATAACGCCGGTCAGACAGGTTCCGGCAAAAGCCTTCGACGGAAAACGACATGGGACATCTGGTTGGAAAAGATATTTACCGCTCACTGGCTCAGACCATAGACGGAACCCCTGTACGCACACCTGATTCTCCGGCGTTTCAGGCTATGCTCAAAGCGCTGTATACGCCGCGCGAGGCAGAGCTTATCTGCCGGATGCCGTACCGTCCTTCTTCGCTTGCACGGATTGCCGGTGTATGCGGAGCCCCGCAGGATGAAATCCGCCCGCTGCTGGATGCCCTGTGCGAAAAGGGACTCATCCTCGACATCTGGGACGGTGAATCCTACCAGTACATGATAAGCCCCATTGTCATAGGCATCTTCGAGTTCACCATGATGCGCACGGGCGGCAACCTGCCGCTAAAACAGTGGTCCGGGCTGTTTAACAATTACATGTTCGGTGACAGTAATTTTTTTGAAGCAAACTTCGGTGACGGGCAGCAAGTCTCCATCATGCGCGCCCTGCCTTATGAATCCGTCATTGCGGGCGACCATGTCGAGATTCTGGACTACGAAAAAGCCTCTGCAATGGTGGAAGCGAACACCATCTTTTCCATAGGATTGTGTTCGTGCAGGCATGAAAAGTACCACTTAGGCAAAGACTGTCATGTTCCTATGGAAACCTGCACCTCCATGGGCGGCGGTGCGGAGTTTCTAATCCGCAACAACTTTGCGCGCCGTATAGACAAAGCCGAGATGCTGGATATTCTTGACCGCTCCAAAGATTTTGCGCTTACCCTTTCTACAGACAACGTCCGTCAGGACGCCAATTTCATCTGCCATTGCTGCGGCTGTTGCTGCAACCTGATGCAGGGCATCAAGCACACGGGCCTTACCAGCATTCTGGTCTCATCTACGTTTATTGCCGTCGTAGACAGTGACGAATGCAACGGGTGCGGCAAGTGTGCCAAAGCCTGCCCCATTGACGCCATACGTATGGAACCACGCGCGAATACGCAGGTCGACCACGGCAAACGCAAACTTGCAGCGGTCACCGCTGAAAGCTGTCTGGGGTGCGGTGCCTGTGCACTGAAGTGTCCCACAAAAGCGCTGAAGCTGCATAAACGTGACCAGCGGGTGTTCCATCCGGCAGATTCGTTTGAGCGGGTGATACTGCAAAGCCTTGAACGCGGAACCTTGCAGAACCTGATTTTTGACAACCCGAACAGCCGCACGCAGGAATTCATGCGCGGTCTGGTGGGCGGCTTTCTGCGGCTTTCGCCCGTAAAGCGGGGATTGATGAGCGAAACATTGCGATCACGCTTCTTGTCGGCATTCCGCAAGGCTGCACTGTAACTGAAACCGCATTGGAAGATAATTAACCGACAGCTTGCTACGCAATTACTGCGGAAGCCATTGCACAATACTTTGCAACTCAGTCAGCCCCAAAGCACGTTTCGAATAACATTATCTGACCTTGCGCAACGCCAACCGTCAGGCAACATGCGCTATAAACCAGAATGCACTTTGCCAGCAGAACATGAGCAATCTGCAACAATTGCACAGCAATTTCCTCAGCCACGGATAGATTTCTGATCATGCATAACAGTTCGCAAACAACGTGCAGCAAAAACTGCCTTGTTATGGGCCTTGCGGCCGGATACCACTACGGTGACGTACGTCCTTTTGTCCGCTCACTGGAAGAAACAGGATACGCCGGACAGTGCGTGCTGTTTGTAACTCCCACAACCCGCGGGCTGGATGAAATAGCGGCTCACGGTGTGACTGTCGTTCCTTTTGAACGCACAGGACAGCTTGAGCATTTGCCGTACAATGCGGTGCGCTTTTTCCTGTACCGTGACTTTCTGGCTACTTCTGAACGCAGATATGAGCGCATTCTTATAAGTGACGTGCGTGACGTGATCTTTCAGTCCGACCCGTTCGGCTTTGCCTGGCCTGCGGGAATCAACGTCACACTGGAAGACAGGCACATGACCATAGGCGATTGCCCGTACATGACGCACTGGACCGGCGGCCATCTGGGCAATGAGGCTTTGCAGGCCATTGCGGACAAACCCATATCCTGCTCCGGAACAACCGTATGCTGCCATGACGGCATGGATGCATACATCCGCCTGATGCTTCCTATGCTGGAATTGTATACCCCCGCGCCGCGCATGGCGGGGTATGATCAGGGCGTACATAACCACTTGCTGCACAGCGGCGCATTGGCAGCCGCAGCACCCGTAACCGTGCATGACAATTCCGGCCCTGTTTTAACGCTGGGATATTACGAAGGCGAACCGCCGTTTAATGTCCGCGGGCAGGAATTCATACAGGTTACGTCGGTAGCAGGCAGTGATGCTCCCCCACTGCTGGTGCATCAGTACGACCGCAAACCGGAGCTTTTTAAAGCTATCCGCAAGCGGTACGCACCGCCTAAGCATAAAAAATAGCCCGAACGCTGTTCCGGCGGAAATAAGCTGCTGCCAGCCTGCCAATCAGCGTGCTGTTGCGCACTATAGCAGGCTGAATAATAGCCGGATAAAGGCAGGCTCCCTTTAATGCGTCTCCGGCTCAAATGCTCCGCCTCCGTGAGCCGTTGCCAGCCGTAAAAAAACCGGCGTACCTTCTGGCACACCGGTTTATTATCCATAGCCTGTAACTAACAGAGATACTGATCTTACGGGCAAAAATTATGCTCCTGCACCACCAAGGTAGGCATTCTGCACTTCCGGATTGGCAAGCAGGTTTGCGGCGGTATCTTCCATCACAATATTGCCCACTTCCAGCACATAGCCTCTGGTTGCCAGTTTCAGGGCGGCACGGGCGTTCTGTTCGACCAATACCACGGTTACACCTGCCTGATTAATCTTGCGGACGGTTTCAAAGATCGACCGCACCAGAATTGGCGCAAGGCCAAGGCTGGGCTCATCAAGCAGCAGAATGCGCGGGTCGCCCATAAGTGCTCGGCCGATAGCCAGCATCTGCTGTTCTCCGCCGGAAAGTGTACCCGCAAGCTGGCTGCGACGTTCTGCAAGACGCGGGAACAATGAGTAAATCCAGTCCATATTACGCTTGATGCCCGACTGGTCTTTACGGGTAAAGGCGCCCAGATTCATGTTTTCCTGCACAGTCAGCGTTCCGAAAACACGGCGCCCTTCCGGCGACTGGGTAATGCCGCGCATGACCACTTCGTGGCTAGGCAGCTTATGAAGCGGTTCATCTTCAAACCAGATACCGCCCTCAGAGGGCTTCACCAGCCCGCTGATAGCCATCAGCGTGGTAGATTTCCCAGCGCCGTTAGCACCCAGAATGGTAACAATTTCACCCTGATTTACGGTGACATTCACACCGTGCAGCGCCTCGACGTTGCCGTACTTCACATGCAGATCGCGTATTTCAAGAAACATCGAGCCCCCTTACAAATCGTCGTCCGCACCGAGGTACGCTTCAATAACTTTAGGATCAGCCTTTACAACATCGGGCGTGCCCTGTGCAATCACGGCACCATATTCCAGCACCACCAACTGCTCGCAGACTTTCATCACAAGGCCCATATCGTGTTCGATAAGCAGCACGGTAATGCCTCTGTCGCGGATGGCACGGATAAGGTCGATAAGCTGGACTGTCTCATGGTCATTCATGCCGCCTGCAGGCTCGTCAAGAATGATAAACCGCGGGTCGGAAGCAAGCGCACGGGCAATTTCCAGCAGGCGCTGGTTGCCGTACGACAGGTTCTTGGCCTGATTGTCATGCTGTCCGCCCAACCCGACAAACTCAAGCTCTTTCAAAGCGCGCTCCAGAGCCTTACGCTCTTCCGCACGTTGCTTCGGGGTGCGGAACATGCATGAAAGCAGTCCCGACTTCATACGACAGTGGCAACCTGCCAGTACGTTTTCAAGCACACTCATGTTCTGGAAAAGACGGATTGTCTGAAAGGTTCTGGCAATGCCGCGCATGACAATACGGTGCGTCAGCTGACCTGTCAGGTTCTCTCCGTCAAATTCCACCGTACCGGAATCGGGCTTGTAGTTACCTGTAATCAGGTTGAACACCGTAGTCTTACCCGCGCCGTTAGGGCCGATAAGCCCCACAATGCTGCCCTGCTCCACGGTCATGGAAACATCATTCACAGCCACAAGGCCGCCGAATGTTTTGGTCAAATTCGATAATTTCAGCAGGCTCATGCGCGCTCCTCCTGCCCGCGGTCAGCGGATAGCAGGCCCCGCAGATTGTATACTTTGGGTGCGGGTGGCAGCAGCCCCTGTGTGCGGAAAATCATCATGGCAACCATGGCCGCACCGAACACCAGCATACGAGCACTGGCAAGTTCGCGGAAAAGTTCCGGCAAACCGACAATGAGAAACGCACCCAGCAACACACCGCGGATAGACCCCATACCGCCCAGAATAACAATGGTGAACATGACGACAGATTCCCAGAACGAAAATGATTCCGGAGAAATAATCGTCATTTTGGCGGCAAAGATAGTACCCGTCATGCCGGCCCAGAAAGCGCCCAGAACAAATGCTGCCAGTTTATACGCCGCAGTGTTCACGCCGCTGCCTTCTGCCGCCACTTCATCTTCACGGATGTAGTTAAGCGCCCTGCCGAAGCGGGAATTTTCAAGCCAGTGGAACAGCAGAATAGTTACCGCACAGAAACCCCAGATAAGATAGAAGAAATGCATGGGCTTGCGGATTTTGAACCCGAACAGTTCAGGGCGGGCAATGCCGAAAATACCGTTAGCGCCGCCTGTAAGGTCAAAAATGTTGTTAATCAGCGCAATGCGGACAATTTCCACAATGCCGATGGTCACAATAAGCAGATAGTCGCCGCGCAGGTGAATGATGGGACGGGCAACAACCAGAGCAAAAATTGCAGCCAGCGCACCGGCCAGCGGCATGGCCCACAGCACGGGAACACCGTAGGAGACGTTCAGGACGGCTGTTGTATATGCGCCCACAGCATAAAACGCCGCATGGCCCATATGAAACATACCTGCGTAGCCCAGAATGATGTTCAGCGACAACCCGAGAATGGCATATAGCCCCACGTTGTTGAGCACATCAGTCCAGTACGGATTGATAAACGCCGGCATGGTGGCAAAAGCCGCCGCGACAACCAGATAGAGCATGTATCGTTTGTTCATATCTTGTCAGCCACCCTTTCGCCCAGAAGACCCGTGGGGCGGATGATAAGAATCAGGATAAGCACGAAGAAAGCAATGGCGTCTTTCCACGCGATGGAAATATACGCGGCACCCAGTGCTTCAATCACGCCCAGCAGCAAACCGCCCACCATAGCGCCCGGAATGTTGCCAATGCCACCCAGAATGGCAGCCGTAAAGGCCTTCAGGCCGTAAACCCAGCCCATGGTAAAGTTAATCTGTCCGTAGTACAGGCCGACCATCAGACCGGCAGCACCGCCGAGCGCAGGGCCGATAAGAAAGACCAGAGAAATAACTTTGTTTACGTTGATGCCCATCAGCTTTGCCGCGCCCTGATCAATGGCAGCTGCGCGGATAGCCGTGCCTGTTTTTGTCTTCTGAATAAAGAAGTACAGCCCCAGCATAAGCACCACAGAGGTAAGGAACATCAAAATACGTACCAGCGGCACATCAAGCCCGAACAGGTTGATCGCCGTGGTGGGCAGAATATCGTGCGGATACACCTGAAAACGGGCACCGTACACCAGCATGACAGCGTTCTGAAAAAAGATTGAGGCACCCAGCGCAGACACAACCGCCGAAAGTCTGGGAGACTGCCGCAAAGGTCGATACGCGACCCGCTCCAGCATATACCCTATCAGCGCAACCAATACCTGCACCATAATGGCCAGCACCAGCACTCCCGCTACAGCCCCCAGATGTCCGGTAAGGCCAAATGATGTGAGCAGGGTCAACCCCAGATAGGCTCCGATGGTAAACAGATCACCGTGCGCAAAGTTAATCAGCTTCAGCACGCCGTACACCATGGTATAGCCAAGGGCTATCAGTGCATAGATGCCACCCACGGCCAAGCCGTTGGTCAATTGTTGGAAAAACTCTTCCATGAAATTCAACCTTGTGTCTTGCCGGCTGCAAAGCCGACGTGAAGGAGCAGCCGCACCCCCTGCGGCATATCCTCTTGCATGCACGGCGTACTGCCGTGCCCCCTTCAGCTTAGGAAAAAACGATCAGTTATACGGCAAAAAAAGAAATATGCCGAAATATTAAGGCCCTTTCGCACGCGGCCCGACCTTAATCCCCGTCAGGAGCATACTCTGCGCAGAACCTGCACTGCGGTGGGTATACAGCGCAAAAGGCTGCGGCAGTAAAGTATACAAACAGGACGGGGAGCATATAACCCCCCGTCCGTTCAATTCATAATAAGGGGGCGCGGGCTAAGGCTGCAATACAAACTTGCCGTCTTCATCCACGCGGTACAGGCGGTACAGGTCGCCCACACGGTCACCCTTTTCGTTGAAAGACAGCGTTCCGGTCAGGCCGGGGTAGTCTTTCAGCTGAGTCTTCAGGTATTCCGCAATTTTTTCAGGATCGGTAGACTTGGTGCCTTCCACTGCTTTGGCCAGCACGGTAAAGGCATCGCCTGCCAGAACAGACCAGACGGAAGCAGGCATGGAGCCGTACTTTGCTTCATAAGAAGAGGCAAAATCTTTTGCTTCCTTATTGGGAAGATCCTGCAGTGTGGGCGGGCTGATGAACAGGTAGCCTGCTGCAGACTTACCGGCAATCTTTACCAGATCAAGGTTGTTCGTGGCATCGCCGCCCATCATGGGCACGTCCCATTTCATTTCTTGCTTCTGGCGAAGCAGCATACCTGCTTCGGGGTAGTAGCCGGTAAAGAAAATAGCGTCAGGGCCTGCGGCCTTAAGCTTGGTCAGGATGGCGGAATAGTCACGCTCGTTAGGAGTAAGAGCGTCGTAGAAAACAACCTCGGTCCCGTCTTTTTTCACCAGTGCCAGCGTTTCTTCCGCAAGGCCTTTGGCGTACGAGGTGTTGTCGTGCAGAATAGCCAGCTTTTTAAAGCCCTTTTCTTTAAGAACAGCGGCAGCTACGCGTCCCTGCTCGTCGTCACGCGGGCAGGTACGGAAAAAGAGAGGCAGGCCTTTTTCTGTCAGGCGGATAGCGGTGGAACCGGTAGCCACCTGAACAATTTCCATTTCATCGTAAATAGCCTGCGAGGCTTCGGTAATGGCAGAGCCGTAAGTGCCGATAACGGCAGCTACGCCCATGGTGGAAAGACGCTGTGCAGCAAGTGCCGCAGTTTTGGGATCGCCTGCGTCGTCCTCTACGACAATTTCAACCATATCGCCGTTGATGCCGCCGTTTTTATTCACCTGCTCAGCCAGCATCATAACGATGTTGCGCATGTCCTGCCCCTCACTGGCCCATGAGCCGGTAAGAGGACACATCAGGCCGATTTTCACCGTGCCTGCCATAGCGGGAACTGTCATCAACACCGTCGCGAGAACACTCAGGACGAAAGCCGTCAATTTTCTGCTCATGAAAAGAAACCTCCTGCCTGCACATTTTGCAAGCGTCATGCGTAAGCGGCCAGATGCCACAACTCCTCAACGTCCGACCCTTTTCAGCCGCAGGCGTCTCCTTCCACCTTCACGCATCAGGAGACGGCTATCCCTAGAGGATAGTATACTGGTGAGACAGAATTGTCAAAAAGGCAGTCCTGTTACGCCGCACCTTTATGCTTCTTTAAACGATTTTCAGCGAAAAAGCACCGTGGATTTTATTTATCAACCATTATTACCCGATGAAGGTTGCAGTATTACCTAAACCAATGTCATAAATAGATGTGGGGAGGATGAGCGATCCAGTAACTATCGGGATACCTGCATGACTTACGCTGTACAAGCTCTACTTGAAGCTCTTCGCCGTCTTGAAGAAGACAACCGAACTTTGCGTCACGCTGCACAACGTCAGGGAAAGTCCGCCGAAGGCCTTACACTTGTCGGCTTGCCCATTATCCAGCTGTCGCTGGTCAATGGTGGTTGTGCATCAGAACCCGGACACAACGCAGGGCAAAGCCCGCTGAGCGTACACAACCTCTGTGTCACCTCGGTAAGTGAAGCGTTGCTGGACCTTGCCGGTTACTCAAAGCCGCCCGACAATCCGGAGTCTCTTTTTTCCTCAACGCCATGGCAGCTGTCGCTGCTTTGTACGGACAACAACCCTGTGCTGGTCAGTGTGCCGTTGCAGCTGCGCAAGGTAGACGGTACCACGATGCCTGTCATGGCCATTCCGCTGCCTGAGCCACCTTCAGAAACGCACCCGAAATGCAAGGACTCGTGGCGCTTCATGATTCTTCCGGAAGGAACAGCTTCACCGGACGGCTCAATCAACCTTACCCGGGCCATGGCCGACAACATGATTGACATGTTGTGGGCAAAAGACACCAAAGGCCGCTACCTTTTTGCCAACAAAGCCATCTGTGAAAATCTACTGTGCTGTGATGAAATAGACCCTCTGGGGCGTAACGATATTTATTTTGCCAAACGACAGCGTGCGCTTGGCTGGCAACACACCTTCGGCGAGCTGTGCCTGAACAGTGACGACATTGTGCTGCAATCACGCAAACCGGGTAGGTTTGTGGAAGACGGGCTGGTGAAGAACAAATACCTTGCGCTGGAAGTTCAGAAGTCTCCTCTATACGACCAGAACGGCGTGCTCATCGGCACGGTAGGCACAGGAAGAGACATCACCCGCCAGAAAGAAGCCGAAGAAGCCCTCAGGCGTAGTGAGCATCGTTTTGAAATGGTGCTGCGCGCCACCAGTGACATCATCTGGGCCTACGATATTCCCAACGACAACATCACCTGCGGCAAAATGGATACTCCTGACCCGTTTCAGGCCATGCAGGAATGTACATGCCTGCCTGCCCCGAAAGAAGAGCTGGAAGGCATCAAAAGTTTTGTCCGGGAATTCTTCCGCAATGGAGGAGACAACCTGCAGCATGAATTCAAGCTGAACAGCCTTGATGATGATGCGATATGGCTGCTTTCCCGCGGCAGAATTATGGAGTTCGAAGAAAACGGCACGCCGCTTCTTGCTGTCGGTTCGCACACAGACATAACCGAGCTGAAAAAAGCACAGATTGCGGCAGAGGCTGCCGCCAGAGCAAAAAGTGCTTTTCTTGCCACCATGAGCCACGAAATCCGCACCCCGCTTAACGGCGTGCTAGGCATGCTCCAGATTTTAAGCAACGAGGTAACCGGAGAAAAACAGCAACGCATCACCAATACGGCACTGGATTCCGGCCGTAAGCTGCTGAGCATTATCAACGACATTCTTGACTTCTCCACCATAGACGCCGGCGCATCAGGGCTTGAAACAGCCCCCTTCCGCATCCGCGAAACAGTCCAGTCCGTTCTGGACAACGTCAGCGGCGAATCCCGTCAGAAAGGCATTCAGCTTACAGAAAACGTAGACGGGGCAGTGCCTGATGTTCTGATAGGGGATGAATCACGCATCCGCCAGATTCTGTTCAACCTTATCGGCAATGCGGTGAAATTCACCCGCCACGGTTACGTACGCGTGGACGTTCTGATGCTTACTCCGCCTACGGATGAAGCCGTACGCTTGCTGATAAGCGTTGAAGACACAGGCATCGGCATGGCTCCTGATATGGTTCCCCGTATTTTTGATCCTTTTTTCCAGATCGACGGCAGCTACAGACGCCGTTATCAAGGTACCGGTCTGGGGCTCGGGATTGTACGTTCTCTGGTGACCATGATGGGCGGCAATATCAGCGTGGAAAGTACGCCAAACCAAGGCACAACCATCTGCTGCTCGCTGCTGCTGAGCAAAGCGCGTTCCGGCGAAGATTCCGTAATTACGGAACAGGAAGCGCCCCTGCCTGAGCTTCCTCCGTTAACAATTCTGCTGGCCGAAGATGAAGAAGTAAATCGCATGGCGGCAACGTACCTTCTGCAGAAAATGGGACACTCCGTGATACCGGCGGAAAACGGTCTGCATGTTATCGAACTGCTGCAGGAACACAAACCAGATTGCATCCTCATGGATATCCAGATGCCCGACATGGACGGAATGGAAACGACCAAAGCGCTGCGCAGCGGCAAGATACAGGGTGTTCAGGGCATCCCCATCATAGCCCTTACGGCTCATGCAATGAAAGGCGACAAAGAAACGTTTATCGGAGCAGGAATGGACGGGTACCTATCCAAACCGATTGATGCTGAAGAATTGCAGCGTGAACTGTTCCGGATTCTGCAGCCCAGACAATAACCCTGCCACAACTATAAAAATAAGCCGGTACAGCAACTGTACCGGCTTATTTGCGTTCTTGTGCAGATTCAGCGGACAATGCTAGCCCATAAGGCTTTCATACAACCGGACATATGCGTCCGCCATGCGTTCATCAGTAAAATCATTCAGCGACTGTGTACCGCCGCTCACCAGAACGGAGCGCAGACCGGCATCTGTGGCTACGCGCCGCAAGGCAGCTGCCAGTGCGGCATGATCTCCGTTAGGAAAAGTAAGTCCGTTATGCTCATGCGTCACAAGCTCAAGATTGGAAGGCAGGTCGGAAGTAATCACAGGCAGACCAACAGCCCAGCCTTCCTTGATTACCGCACTTGACCCTTCGCCATCCACAGAAGGGACCGCCAGAATATCAAAATCGGGCATCATGTCTTTGCTGTCCTGCCAGCCAAGACAGGCTATCCTACCGGAGACGCCTTCCTGTTCGGCCAGCTCCAGCAGCGAATCGAAAAGCGGCCCGCCGCCGATGATACGGGCTTCCCACGGCGGCAGAGTTCCCGAAGGATCACGTTCCAGTTCGCCCAGCGCTCGGATGAAAACCTCGTGTCCTTTCTGACGGGTAAGTGCCCCCACCATACCGATGACAAGCCGGCCATCGTCACGATTGTGTTTTCGGGGATACATGGAAGCATCGATGCCGGAGTGTATCACGTACACCTTGTCCGCAGGCATGCCGGAATCGCACATGACCTGCGCAATCTCGGCGCTGACTCCTACCACGGCGTCAGCCATCAGGTATTTGCGGCCACGCCATCCTTTGCGCAGGGGATAAGACACCCGCCGCGTATGCAAAAGGCGAGTGGAGCCACCGCCGCGCTTATGCAGCCATGCCCCCAGTCCGGCACTGTGAGCATCGTTTGTGTGCAGGATGCACTGCTTGCCGCGCATATAACGCATCAAGGAAAACAGCGTACGCACGTCCCAGGCCCTTCTGCCGCCCAAAGGCAGCACCGGCAACCCGGCCTCCTGCGCAAGCGCAAGCAGCGGGGCATTATGCGGCGCCGCTATAACACAGGAGAATTCAGAGTGCCGGGCAAGGCTGCGGGCAAGATAAAAGACCTGTCGTTGGCCGCCGCGCAGTTCGCACCCGAGATCAAGCAAAATTATATGCATATCAATTGCAACCGATACGGCATCGTTGCCTGTATCGAAAGAGTAAACAGGGCCGCGCCGGGGTTCGACGCGGCCCTTTTGTTTGTATTGCACGGAACAGGTTCCGCAACCGTGGTGCAGGGCTAGAACCGCACCCCGTTTTCCACCAGATCCTTGCGCAGCAAATTACGGAATTTGCGCGCCACAGGGCCCGGTTTACCGCCACCTAGGGGCTGCCCTTCAAAGGCAACCACACTTACGCACTCCGTGGTGGTGCCCAGCACCATGACTTCAGCGGCAGTGTACAGCTCGTCCTCACGTACCTGACGGAACGCAACAGGCATTTCGCCTTTAATCATGTCAATCACACGCATGATCGTGGTTCCGGAAAGCGCGTTGGTAAACTCCGGCACTACCAGTGTACCCGCAGAATCCACAAGGCACAGGTTTTCTGTCGGACCTTCGGCGATATGGTCGTCTGCATCAAAGCTGACGGGTATATCGCAGCCGCGCTCACGCGCTTCAAGCTTCATAAGCACGTTAGGAATATAGTTGGCGTTCTTGATGGTAGCAAGGTAGCCCTGCTTTGCCGGAATAGACGTACGGAACGCGGTCACGCCCTTGTCGTACCATGCGTCCGGCTTGGGGCTTAAACTGTATGCCACCACGTACAAGCTGGGCACAGGGCATTCCGCCGGATCAATGCCGAAACCACCGGGCCCGCGCCCCAGAAGAATACGGATGCAGCCGTTATCCACATCAGCGGCACGGGCAACTTCCAGCACAATGTTGCGCATAACTTCTCTGGTGCACGGCGAAGTCAGATGAATCCCACGTGCAGAACGCTCGATACGCTCAAGATGCGCATCCAGCTGGTACAGCCTGCGGCCTTCGTACTTCATGCTTTCAAACACGCCATCGCCGCGATGGGCCAGATGGTCATCCGCAGGCATAAGCAACAGGCGTGGGTCGCGGCAGATTGCTCCCATACGGTGTTCATAAAAAGCAAGAATCTTGCCCTCTGCGCTACGGCGAGTGGACAGCAGCTTTTCTACCCATGCATCAGTATCAAGAACGGGTATCAACGTATTTGCTCCGGATATTACAGGAACTTGTCAGGGTCGCCGATATCAAGCAGCGAACGGTCAATCAGTTCTTCGGCAACCTGAACGGCGTTCAGGGCTGCACCCTTGCGCAGGTTATCCGCAACCACCCACATATTAAGACCATTCTCAATGGTATGGTCTTCGCGGATACGGCCTACAAAGGTATCATCTTCGCCTGCTGCATCAATGGCCATGGGATAAATTTTCTCTTCGGGGTTATCCAGCACGGTCACGCCGGGAGCCTGAGAAAGAACAGCGCGCGCCTGAGCGGCAGTCAGTTTTTTCTCGGTTTCAACGTTCAGTGACTCGGAATGGCCGTAAAATACAGGTACGCGAACCGTTGTCGCGGTTACCTTGATCGAAGCGTCACCCATGATTTTCACGGTTTCTTCGATCATCTTGCGCTCTTCCTTGGTGTAGCCGTCTTCAAGAAAAACATCGATGTGCGGCAGACAGTTGAACGCAATGCGGTGAGGGTACACCTTGGCTTCCGGTTCCTGCAGGTTGAACATCTGGCGAACCTGAGTTTCCAGTTCGTCAATGGCCTTCTGGCCTGTGCCGGAAACTGCCTGATATGTGGAAACAACAACGCGGCGGATTGTTGCCGCATCATGCAGAGGCTTCAGCGCCACTACCATCTGGATGGTGGAGCAGTTGGGGTTGGCAATGATGCCATTGTGCCATTTCAGGTCATCGGGGTTCACTTCAGGCACCACCAGCGGACAGCGCTCGTCCATACGCCACTGGCTGGAGTTGTCCACCACAACGCAACCGGCCTTGACCGCGTGCGGAGCGAACTTGGCAGAAGTACCGCCACCTGCGGAGAACAGGGCGATATCAACATCACCGAAGGAGTCTTCTGTCAGCTCCTGCACGGTAAGCTCGCCCCCTTTAAAGGGTACGGTAGTACCGGCACTGCGAGCCGAAGCCAGAGCACGCACTTCGTAAGCGGGAAATTCACGCTCTTCCAGCGTTTTCAGCATTTCGCGGCCTACTGCACCCGTAGCGCCGACCACTGCAACAACCAAACGTTCCTTGGACATCAAAAACTCCTTATAGGTGGGAAAGCGTATGCTGCATCTCTTTGTTATAAACAGGCTACACAGTCACGCCGCGTGAACGTAAAAAGCGTCCCATCTCCTTATCCCGCTTCATGATGTGGTTTTTCCACCAGTCCAGCAAAAAATCCAGCATTTCTGCTGTAATTGCAGTATCTTCTTCAAGATAGCGTAATAAAAAGCCGATGGCATCGGTAAAAAAAGCACGATGCTCATCCATATGCGCCATATAATCCGGCATTTCAAACACAAACGGCTCCATATAGCGCCGTTCCAGTTCAAAGTGCTCATGCGCATAGTCGTTCACGCGGGTGATCAGGCCGCACAGCACCTCACGATGTGTGCCCTGCATATATGCATAGTACAATTCGTTGATAATGGCGGTAAGTTCCTCATGCTGTGCATCAAGGCTGGCTATACCGATTTTCATGGAATCATCAAATTGCAACTGCTTCATACGTACCCGCTTTGGCCCTGCCGGCCTTATGTCTTTCGCCTTCATGCCCTGCCATAGGCGCGGCGAATGCATGCTTTACAAATACTATGACAACATCGGGGCAAAGAAAACCCTTGCCGCGAATAACACAAAAGTTCTGTCAAAAAATCAGAACCGGCGGATGAGATACACCCCGCCACCGACCATGACAAGCCCGATAAGCCGCGGAAGGTTCAACGCTTTCTGCTGATAGCCCAGCGCTCCGAAATGATCGAGCAGCACTGACGCGCCAACTTGCCCGGCTAGCACAAGAACCACCATGGAAGTAGCGCCCAGACGCGGTGCAAGATAGGTAACCGCGCTTACAAAAAAAGCACCCAGCAGCCCGCCTGTCCAGTGCCACCATTGGGTGGTGCCCGTGGCAGGCATAGCAGGGCCGATGCGCATAACCAGACACCAGACAACAAGTGCCAGCGTACCCACGCTGAACGACACCAGAGATGCCAGTATCGGGCTGCCGGCCCAATGCACCTGCAAGCCGCTGTTTATTCCCGCCTGCGTCGGCAGCGTTGCTCCGGCCAGAGCGGCCAGCACCAGCAGTAATGCGCCCATGACGCCTCCTAATCAAACGTTACATGTGCCAGATCAGCCACCAGCGGTCTGTCAGCCTCCAGAAACGACAAAGCTGCTGCCGCCTGTGCGTCCAGCCATGCCAGCGCATGCCCTTCCAGTCCCTGCGGTTCTCCTGAAAAGCCGGTAACGTGATAAAAATGCAGCCGCACGGTAAAATCGTCATACGCATGAACCACATGCCGCCAGAAACGATATTCCTGAACACCTATGCCAAGCTCTTCTTTCAACTCACGCACCAGTGCCTCTTCGGCGGATTCTCCCGATTCCAGCTTGCCGCCGGGAAATTCCCAGAATCCCGCACGCGGCTTTCCTTCAGGCCGTTCAACAGCCAGAAAGCGACCATCACGCCATAAAATTCCGGCCACAACTTCTACTACAGGCATACTTTCTCCGTCAGTTATCCAGCGCCGCAACAGGCCCCGCATAAAAAAGGCCTACAGCCCTGCTTCTTCCTTACGGGCTTCTATGGCGGCTATTTCTTCTTCCAGCACGCCCATGGCTTCCATCAACGACTCACTTTTTGCCTGAAGCTCATGGAACCGTTTAAGCAGTTCGGAAGCCTTGCCGGAGTCGGCATAAATGTCCGGTTCAGCCAGAACAGTTTCTACTTCGCCCTGTTCAAGCAGCAACGCTTCAAATTCCGCCTCAAGCTTTTCGTATTTCTGCTGCTTGGGCTTCATTTCACGATGTAATTTATTACGCAGCTCCGCCTGTTCGCGCTTGATGCGTTTCTGCTCTTCGCGGCTCAGGCTGGCAGCGGCCGGTTTTGCATCAGCATCATCTTTTGCATCAAGACCTATCCGGCGGGCCTTGCGGGCCTCATCCCAAGCTTCGTAACCACGCTCGTATACGGTAAAGCCGTCCTGCCCCAGTTCCCATACCTGCTCTGCGGCGGAAGAAAGCAGATGCCTGTCGTGTGCCACCATCAGCAGTGTGCCGGGAAAGCTGTCCAGTGCATCCACCAGCGCCTCACGGCTTTCAAGATCAAGATGGTTGGTGGGTTCGTCCAGCACCAGAAAGTTGCATCGCGCAAGAAACAGCATGGCAAGAATGAGCCTGCTTTTCTCACCGCCGGAAAGCTGCGCTACCTGACGTTCAAAATAGGACTGACCGAGCATGAACAACCCGAGCACGCTCATCAACTCTTCTTCCGTGGTACGCGGGTCGCTCAGACGGCGGATTTCGCCCAGCACACTGTTTGCGGGATTCAGGGTATCAAGTTGATGCTGGCTGAAGTACCCCATACGCACCAGAGTGCCGTTGACAACGGAACCACCGTCTTTTTCCAGTTTGCCCGCCACCAGCTTCAGCAAAGTAGACTTGCCGCAGCCGTTGGGACCGACAAGGGCAATCTTCTGCCCGCGGTACAACTGAAAACTCAGATCAGGCCATAACTTTGTGCCGTCCGGAAACGAAAAACTCAGGTCCACAACGCTGAGCACCGTTTTGTCCGCACGGGCAGGTTCGGGCCATGCAAAACCTAAAGAGCGACGTTTAGCCTCCAGCGATACGCCTTCAAGCTCGCGCTCCATCTTTTCGATCTGCTTTTTGCGTGAGTTCGCCTGACGCGCTTTGGTCGCCTTGGCCTTGAAGCGGCGCACAAAATCCATCTTGCGCTCTATTTCTTCCGCCATGCGCTGTATTTCACGCTCTTTTCGGGCTTCATTCTCTTCGTGCAGCGAAAGGAACTGGGTAAACGTTCCCTTGCGGTACATGGGCTTACTGCCGCCCAGATACAGAACGTGGGTACCCACTTTATCCATAAAAACACGGTCGTGTGCCACAAACACCAGCGCACCTTTGTATTCCATCAGGAATTGCTCAAGCCACTCCACGGCATCAAGGTCGAGGTGATTGGTAGGTTCGTCCAGCAGCAGCACATCGGCACCGGCGGTCAGCACACGGGCCAGCTTTGCCCGTTCGCGCCAGCCGCCTGAAAGCTCGCGTAAATTTTTATTCCACTTGGACTCTGAAAAACCAAGACCGGAAAGTACCGCACGGGCGCGATGCTCCGGATTGTAGCCGTAAATCTGCTCCAATTCAGCCTGCCGGTGTCCCAAAGTCCGCAATGCGGCTTCATCCCGACTTTGTGATGCGGCTTCCCACTCGTGCCAGAAGTCGTTCCAGTCGGGCAGCACGTCCAGCACCCACTCAAGCAGCGGAGTATCAAGGCGCGAGTCGTCAAGCTCCTGCTCCACGTAACCGATACGGCAATGTTTGGGGTAGCTTACCTTACCGCCATCAGGATCAGCCACTTTTGCCAGCATACGCAGAAACGTGGATTTACCGCACCCGTTGGGACCGCACACACAAAGGCGCACCCCCGCAGGAATCTCCAGCGAAAAATCAGAAAACAAATCCCAGTCGCCGTAGGATTTGGTAAGGTTAAGTACAGAAATTTTCATATTCTCTCCGGAACACGGCGCAACGGATGTTCCCGATAAATTCTTTATATACTGCCATGTTGATCTTCACATAGCGAAAGACGGCTCCGGCTGCAAAGCCTGTCACGGGGCAGATACAGCAAGGCCCCGCTCCGCAGCTGACGGAACGGGGCCTTGCACGGAACCAAAGTATGTCTGAACGGCCTGAAGGAAAGATCAATCGGCTCTGAATTCGCCGCTTTTACCGCCGGATTTAAACACCAGACGGCAATCGCGCAGCACGATATCTTTCTGAACGGCTTTACACATGTCGTAAATAGTCATGGCGGCAACCTGCGCGGCAACAAGGGCTTCCATTTCCACACCCGTCTGGGCTGTGGTTCTGGCTTCAGCCTCTACAATCACGCCCGGCAGAGTGTCATCAATGGTAAAACGCACGTCCACATAGCTGAGAAACAGCGGATGACACAGGGGAATAAGCTCCCATGTACGCTTTGCAGCCTGAATGCCCGCCACCTTTGCGGTGGTCAGCACATCACCCTTGGGCAGGGCCTCTTTTTTCAAAAGGTCCAGAGTGGATGCAGCCATCTCCACCCTGCCGCGGACAATCGCGATGCGCTTGGTGTCGTTTTTATCGCTTACATCCACCATGGTGATGGAACCGTCGTCGCTCATGTGCGAAAAACCGGTGCTCATTTTCAGTCCATTCCCATGGCCTTGCCGGCCTTTTTGAACATATTTTTAACCTTGCGCAGAGGCTTGTTCTCTTCCAGTCGTTCAAAATCACGCAGCAGTTTTTCCTGCTCGTCATTCACGCTGGAGGGAATACGTACAGTTACCTCTACCAGCAGCGAGCCGCTCTGGCTGCTGCCAAGGTGCGGCAGACCTTTGCCCGGAAGGCGAAAAACCTCGCCGCTCTGTGTGCCGCGCGGAATATCAACAGTCACAGGCTCGTCCAGCGTGGGAACTTCGATCTTGTCGCCCAGAATGGCCTGCACGAAGGAAATTTCCTTGCGCACGATAAGATCCTGCCCCTGACGGCTGAACGTCTTGTCGTTGTCTACGCGGATAACCACATACAGATCGCCGGGAGGGCCACCGTGCACACCGGGTTCGCCTTCACCGCGCAGGCGCAGACGGTTTCCGGTATCCACACCGGCAGGAATACGCACGGAAAGTTCGCGGGTTTCCTGAACCTGCCCCACCCCGCGGCAACGCGGGCAGGGATTGCGCACGATACGGCCTTCGCCGCGGCAGGCACTGCAGGGCATTGCCATCTGGAAAAAGCCCTGCTGGCGTACCATCTGACCGGTACCGCCGCACTGCGAACACGTTTCGGGCTGAGTTCCGGGTGCTGCGCCGCTGCCCGAGCAATCCAGACAGGTCACGTTTTTGGGTATGCGCAAAGATACTTCGTCACCCTTGGCAGCCTGACGGAAAGAAATATTCAGGTTGTAGCGCAGGTCGGCACCCGACTGGGGCCGCGGACCGCGACTGCCGCCCATTCCTGCAAAACCGAACAGATCTCCGAAAATATCGCCGAAGTGCGAAAAAATATCTTCGGTATTGGAAAAACCGCCACCGCCGCCAAAGCCGTTGCCGCTGACGCCCGCATGACCGAAACGGTCATACCGTGCACGCTTTTCAGAGTCGCGCAGCACATCATATGCTTCAGCAGCTTCTTTAAACTTTTCTTCCGCCTCAGGATTGTCGGGATTTCTGTCAGGATGAAATTCCATGGCCTTTTTGCGGTAGGCCCGTTTGATTTCGTCTTCTCCCGCGTCCCGCTCAACCCCGAGAACTTCGTAATAATCGCGCTGACTCATGATACGTTATTCGGCTCTGTGCTCTGCAACAGCGATTACGTCTTCTTCGGGCTTCACTTTAGCAGATGCAATCTCGCGCAGAGCAGTAACAATTTCTTTGTTCTTGGAAGGCACCAACGGCTCGTACCCTTCACGGAACTGCTTCACCCGCTTGATAGCCATCTGCACCAGCAAAAAGCGGTTGCTTACCTGTTCCATGCAATCTTCAACGGTAATGCGTGCCATGTTAGACTCCTTAACGATATGTAGTGCGGGCAGTTACTGCCCGTTTGCCGGTAATGTGGCATTGGTGGCATTTTGCCCCGCGGCTGCGGCTGCAGCTTTCTGCGGCGCCTCGGGTACGGGTGCCGGAGCCGGAACACGGCTCAGCACATCGTCCACAAGACGGGTTTTCACCGTAAACCACGGTCCTTTGTCATCCACCCTGACCCAGCACATGCCCGGAGGCAGGTCTGTGTCTCTATAAAAATGCAAGGCAAGCGTCGCTGCGCCCCCTTCGCCGTACAGGCTCCAAACAAGCCAGGGCCGTGCGTTTTCGGGCTGCACCTGTATCGGCGGTCGTTCATACTGCATCGAACCCAGTCCGTAGGTAATCACATCAAGACCGACAACATCGCCGCCCGTCACAAGGTCCGACCATCCCTGTGCCTTGCGGCCCAGCAGAAACGATGTTTCCAGACCGTCGCGGGTCAACGTGATTTTCTGGCCTTCAATGCCATTCAACGGCTTTGCAAGGACAGGACGTTCGCTTACGTCAAACGCGGACAAGGCCAGTTTTTCCAGCCTGTCGTCCTCCAGCCTCATAAACCCCGGCTGGCGGGTTGAAGTGCAGATGTATGACGAATCACCGTCACCATCATTATAAATAAGCACTTCTTCCGGTGTCGCCGCACCTTTTCTCCACACGCTGATACGCAGATGAACCGGCGGCAGCGAATCGGGCGCGGTAGTCATACGACCGGAAGCCTGCATGCCGGTAAGAACGTGCAGGTAAAAATCCATGGCCTGCGTTGAAACGCGCGGCCCTTGATCCGGCAACTGACCGGTAAATGCGTAGCCACCTGCCGTACGGGCAACTTCCCATGCGCCAAGGCCGGGGCCTTCTACGGCAATTCGCGCCACATCCGCCGGAACAAGCCCGAGCAGCCCTGTATCGCACAGCGAACCGGCAGATACCTGCAGCGCTTTTTTATAAACACTGCCGACGAGGTACACTTCGTCCCCGTCATGTGTGGAACGTGCGTAAACAGAACCTTTACGCCAACCGTCACCGCCCAGATACAGGCTCCACGACTTACGCCCGTAGAACGTAATACCCCAAAGCTCTTTGTCCAGACCGTATGCATCGGCATCGTCTTCAGAAAACTTTCCCAGATGTTGCAACGGCCTGTTACGCCGGACAGTATCCACCAGATCCAGAACTTTATCTGTACGGGCAAGGCAAAGTTCATCGTTTTCGGAATGCCGCAGCACCCAGCCACCATTGCGGGCTTGCAGGTCGAATGCCTTACCGTCGGAAATCAGAGAGATGCGCGTGAGAGAGGAGACCGCAGGCACAGGCCAGGCGGAGTCTGTAAACACCATCACACGGCGCGTCCACCAGTAGCCCCCCGCGGCGACGAGTAAGGCAAGCCCCGTAACGGCCAACGTTACAAACAGGCGTTTGCTCATGAGTACACTTAGTATAATAAAAGGATTGCCACCCGAAAACGGCAAACCTTACAGTAATATAGGATGTTGCAGCTCGGCATCCGATAAAATATGCCGTTAAAAAAACAACTGCTTTTGTTATATATCCCACAAAGGGCGCAACACGCCAAGCTGCGCAGCTTACCCGCGGGCAAGAACGTTGTCAATGGAGCTTTCACCGTAACGCACTTTTTTCATTCACGCCATGCAATTCTGATATGTTGCGTTACCGCAGAAGCAGATGTGCAACCCTGCTGCCACACTTGCAAGCAAGACTGCACAAACTTGCGCGCAAGGCTTTTAGCATGTATCAGACCAGCCCGCACACAGTGGTAGCCTGGAAAAACACAAGGCTTGCCAACGGAGAGACAATGGGCAAAGAACAACTGAATTACGCACAAAAACAATGCATTGCCAGCGCCGGAAAGCTGATGCAAACCACCGGCATGCTGTACCCCGGCGCCAGAGTCGGCGTGGCAGTTTCCGGCGGAATGGACAGCTGGGTTCTGCTGCAGGTTCTTTTGTACCGCCAGCGCATTGTGCCTTTCCACTTTGAAATAATGGCACTGCACGTAAACCCCGGCTTTAACCCCGACAGCCATGCTCCGCTTCTGGAATGGCTGAACCGCAACGGGGTTTCCGGCCATGTGGAACTTACAAACCACGGCCCCAGAGCGCACTCGCCGGAGAACAGACGTAATTCGCCCTGTTTTTACTGCGCCATGCTGCGCCGCAAGCATCTTTTTGACCTGTGCGGCAAGTACAGCCTGACCCATCTTGCCTTCGGCCATAATGCGGACGACCTTGTGGGCACTTTTTACATGAATTTGTATGAAGGCGGCAGAGTGGAAGGCATGGGTATGTGCGAGGACTTCTTCGGCGGCAGGTTGAAAGTCATACGTCCGCTGATGCTGGTGGAAAAATCTGTAATAAACAGAGCGGTAAAAGCATGGGAGCTGCCCCTGTGGTCAAACCCGTGCCCTTCTGCCTTTAACTCGCGCCGCAGCGAAGTCATGGACGAGTTCAAGGCATTGTGCAAAAATAACAAAAATCTTAAAAGTAATGTTTTCAATGGATTGATTCGCTGGCAACTCGACTTGACACGCAAAGCGCAATCAAAGTAATTACTAAGGTTGTTCTGCCTGTCTTTCTCATTCCTGAACCGACGCTCTGCAGGGCAACAAGACGGTAACACTTCAGGTACGACAAGCTCCGGTTATGCTGTTTAACAAATATCATATTGTCATATTCAAAGGCGACCACGGCTGCTGCAGGAAATTGCGCCTGCGCGGGTGGATTGCTGCCGGACTTTTTTTGCTGATTGCAGGACTGGTCGGCAGTAACGTCTACTTTGCCAAATTCTACCACCAGTACCACACGCTGAAAGACCAGCTTTCATCATCAGAGAAACTGGTGGATGAGCAGAACGTGCAGATACTGAGCATGGCAGGCAAGCTGAAAAACATCCGCGAAGACCTGCAACGTATCCGTCAGTTCGATTCCAAACTCCGCATCATGATCAACATGGACCGCGAGCCTATGGAAACCTCTTCTGTAGGGGGCTCGCAGCCAGACGATTTTTCCAGCGACTATCTGCCCATTCATAGACAGGAACTGCTTGCACGCAAAATGCACAGCTTCCTGAAACAGCTGAATACCGAAGTCCGGCTTGAAGAAGTACGTCAGCAGGAACTGCTGAATGCGCTGAACGACAACCGCGAGCTTCTTGCGGCCACTCCGTCCATCTGGCCTACCGAAGGCTGGATCACATCGCCCTTCGGTCCGCGCCGGTCGCCATTCACCGGACGAAAAGATTTCCATAAAGGACTTGATATTTCCAACCGCCCGGGCACACCCATATATGCGCCTGCCAACGGAGAAGTGCTGTTTACCGGCACTGACGGTGCATATGGCCGTACCATTCTTGTCCGCCACGGCGGAGGGCTGGTTACCCGCTACGCTCACCTGCGCAGTTCTTCTGTCAAAAAAGGGCAGAAGGTAGCACGTGGCGAGCTTATAGCGTACATGGGCAATACCGGTCGCAGCACCGGTCCCCACCTGCACTACGAAGTTCGCTTGAACGGTGTATGTGTAGACCCCATGCGCTACATTCTCAATTAAACACTGCGTAGTTATGATATAAGGCAAAGAGAGCGTTCCACATTACCCGTGGAAGCTCTCTTTTTTTACGCAGCCGTATACCGCAACGGTGAAGGCGTTACGGTATACAACTTATAGGGAGCCAACTTCGCTGCGCAGGAGGCAAAAAACAGACCCACGTGTCAAACTGTCTGAAACGTCAAGAGCGGACAATCAGGCGGTCGCTTCCGGAATCCGGAGTCCGGACATACATCAATCCAAATACAGGGGAAGTCATGCAAAACAACAGTATTGTTGCCCGCTTTATGCGCGGCAACCTCGTCCTGCAGATTCTTGCAGGTATCGTTCTGGGTGTCATTGTGGCCTCGGTTTCGCCGGACATGGCACAAAAAGCCGGCCTGCTGGGCAAACTTTTCGTTTCGGCACTGAAAGCCGTTGCCCCCATTCTTGTATTTTTTCTGGTGGCATCATCCATTGCCAATCAGCAGAAGAACCAGCCGGCCAACATGCGTCCGGTCATCATGCTGTACCTTATAGGTACATTCTCCGCGGCTCTTACTGCGGTTGTCCTCAGCTTCATGTTTCCCACCTCGCTGACTCTGGTTGCTGGGGCAGAAGGCACTGCACCGCCTCAGGGCATTACGGAAGTTCTTAACACGTTGTTGTTCAAGCTCGTGGACAACCCCGTCAGCGCTCTGATGAACGCAAACTACATCGGCATTCTGGGCTGGGCTGTAGGCCTTGGAATTGTACTGCACCACGC
Organism: Oleidesulfovibrio sp.; assembly: GCF_047973035.1. Classification (NCBI taxonomy): domain Bacteria; kingdom Pseudomonadati; phylum Thermodesulfobacteriota; class Desulfovibrionia; order Desulfovibrionales; family Desulfovibrionaceae; genus Oleidesulfovibrio; species Oleidesulfovibrio sp. The sequence goes on along the minus strand of NZ_JBKEBF010000008.1, from coordinate 86,939 downwards.
ATCCGGCGCAACCAAGGATGTTTTTACCGACCTGAGCCACGGTGTGTCGCAGATTGTCCGCTGCATCATCCGTTTTGCTCCCTTCGGCGTTTTCGGCCTTGTGGCTCTTACCTTTGCCACTACCGGCTTTTCAGCTCTGGCAGGTTACGCACAGCTTATCGCGGTGCTGCTCAGCGCCATGGGCTTTATCGCGCTTGTTGTAAACCCGCTTATCGTTTACGTGGTCACCCGCCGCAATCCCTACCCGCTGGTATTCCAGTGTCTGCGTGAAAGCGGCGTTACAGCCTTCTTTACCCGTTCCAGTGCCGCAAATATTCCTGTGAACATGGCTCTGTGCGAAAAGCTGAAACTGGACAAAAACACCTACTCCGTGTCCATTCCGCTGGGTGCGACCATCAACATGGCCGGTGCGGCGATTACCATTACGGTACTGACGCTTGCCGCCGTTCATACTCTGGGCGTACAGGTTGACCTTCTTACAGCCCTGCTGCTCAGCGTTGTAGCAGCCATCTCTGCCTGCGGCGCTTCCGGTGTTGCCGGCGGCTCGCTGCTGCTTATTCCTCTTGCCTGCGGCCTGTTCGGAATTTCGAACGATGTCGCCATGCAGGTTGTCGCAGTCGGCTTCATCATCGGCGTGATTCAGGACTCTGCGGAAACAGCCCTGAACAGCTCCACAGACGTGGTGTTTACCGCTGCAGTGTGCAACGCTCAGAACAGAAAGTCCTAGCGTAACGTAGGCATTTCCTCCGGCATTCAAAAAACTGCCGGTTACTTATGATTCAAACCCCCGATGTCGCATCGGGGGTTTTCTATTATCCAGCAGGTGCGCCAATATCGCACAGCACATGGACACAGTCCCATTTGACGGCTATCATACGGCATTTATTAGTGCTTCACACATCAGAGAAATAATTTCTGCAACGCAGTCCGGCAAAAGGAGGCTTTACGATGACAGCCACCCGCACAGAATATGACAGCATCGGCCCTGTGGAAGTTGTCGCAGACAAATACTGGGGAGCCCAGACCCAGCGGTCGCTCAAATATTTCAATATCGGTCATGATGTGATGCCGCAGGAAATCATCCGTGCCTTCGGGCTGCTGAAAAAAGCGGCGGCACTGGCCAATAAAGAGTTGGGCAGGCTTTCGCCCGAGCTTTGCGGCTACATATGCAGTGCCGCAGATGAGGTAGTCACCGGAAAGCTGGATGCGCATTTCCCCTTGCACGTGTGGCAGACGGGCAGCGGCACACAGACCAACATGAACGCGAATGAAGTTATCGCCAACAGGGCGATTGAACTGGCCGGCGGCACACCGGGCACTAAAACGCCGGTGCACCCGAACGACCACGTGAATATGTCACAGTCGTCCAACGACACGTTTCCTTCCGCTATGCATATTGCCGCAGCGGTTATGCTTACCGGCACACTACGGCCTGCCGTTGTTGCCATGCGGGACGAACTGGCCCATAAAAGTGCACAGTGGGACAGCATAGTCAAACTAGGCCGTACCCACCTGCAGGACGCGGTTCCCATGACTCTGGGACAGGAATTCTCCGGCTATGCGGCTTTGCTGGGCGATGCGCTGGAGCGGATTGAAACCACCTTGCCGCACCTGTACCGGCTGGCCCTCGGGGGTACTGCCGTAGGAACGGGCCTGAATGCGCCGGAAGGCTTTGCCCGCCTTGCGGCAGACCATATACGCAATTTTACGGGCCTGCCCTTTACCCCTGCCCCGAACTTTTTTGCCGTACTTTCCGCGCACGATGCAATCTCCATGACCAGCGGAGCCTTACGGACGCTTGCAGGCTCCTTAATGAAAATTGCAAACGACATCCGTTGGCTGGCATCGGGCCCGCGCTGCGGCATCGGCGAACTGGTCCTGCCTGCCAACGAACCCGGCTCATCCATTATGCCCGGCAAAGTCAACCCGACGCAGTGCGAAGCCATGACCATGGTGGCTGTGCAGGTGATGGGGCTTGATACGGCCACAGCCATGGCTGCTTCACAGGGTAATTTCGAACTGAATGTCTTTAAGCCTCTTATGATATTCAACGTGCTCACTTCGGCGCGCCTGCTGACAGACAGTTGCCGATCCTTTACTGAACATGCCCTGAAAGATCTGACACCTGATGTACCTCGCATACAGGAGCACCTTGCCCGTTCGCTGATGCTGGTAACGGCACTTTCACCCGTTATCGGCTATGATAACGCGGCAAAAGCAGCCCATCATGCGCATCTACACGGCCTGACTCTTAAAGAATCCTGCCTGCAACTACAGTTGATCAGTAATGAAGAGTTTGACGCGGCCATAATACCGCTGAAAATGGCAAAGCCATATGGAGGGGCAGAAGGCTAACTTCCTGTTTCGGCACTATCCTGCTGCGGGGCACGGCACTGGTTATTGGCGCAACGGGCAACGTAAGGCAGCATAAGCCAGAAAGAGGCCCCACCTGTTTCAGAAGGTGACATAAGAAATTCGCCGCCGTGCCTGTCCACCACTATGTGGTACGAGACAGACAGTCCGAGCCCTGTGCCTTTTCCCGTGGGTTTGGTGGTAAAAAACGGGTCAAAAACCCGCCTTGAAATATCATCAGGAATACCGGGGCCGTTGTCGGACACCTCAATGCTGATACCGTCCCGCAACGCCGCTGTGGTAATGGTCAGCTGCGGTTCTCTGCCATTCATTGCATCAGGAGTCATGGCCTGAGCGGCGTTCTGGAACAGGTTCAAAAGCACCTGTTCAATTTCCTGACTGGAACATGGTATTTCCGGCAAAGCCACGTCGTATTGACGGTTCACCGAGATGCGCCTGAAATCCCAGGAATCGCGCAGATTGTAGCTTTTTCCTGCCAGCTCCAAGGCTAAATCAATAAGCCTGTGCACATTGACAAGTTCTTTTTCGCCGCTCTGCCTGCTGAAATCCAGCATGTTCTTTACTATGTCGGCAGCCCTGCGGCCCGCACTCTCAATCCCGCCCAAAAAATGCAGGATGCGACGCGCTTCCATATATCTTGCCAAGGCATCAAACGGCAGCCCCGCCTCCTCTGCGGCTTTGGCATTTGCAGGCAACTTTGAATCCAGCCTGCGCCGCACAGTATCAACACCCTGCAGCACTGCGCCGAGAGGGTTATTCAACTCATGGGCCATACCGGCAGCCATACTGCCAAGCGAAACCATTTTTTCACTCTGCACCATGATGCCTTCAATACGGTCACGCATCGTCACATTATCAATACGCAGCACCACGCCGCCAGAAGCCCCGACAGGGTGAATAAACAAATCACGCACCATCTGTCCGGCTACAGGCAGCGTCACATGTTCGCGCAAGCGGCTGCGGGCTTCGCCCTGCTCTATTACCCGCCGGACCAGCTCCATGGAAACGCCCAGAGCCTGCAAAGCCTGCTCGCAGGGCAGCCCTAAAGCATCCGTGGCGGCAATGCCGGTTAACGTCTGCGCGCCACCGCTCCAGAGAATAATGTTCTGCTTAGCATCAATTCCCACAATGGCAGAAGGCAACGCCTCGATAAGCGCTTCAATCCGGCTTTTGCTGCGGTCAAGCTCAAGCCGTTGCTCTCTGTTAATGCACAGCCTTTCATGGCTGCGTAACGCGGCAAAGACTGTTGCTTTCAAGCGGCGCGAAGTAAGAGAACTTTTTTCCCGATAATCGTCGATGTCATAATCCACGATGACACGTTCTTCCGGCGCCTGCCCCGGATGGCCGGTACACAACACTATTCTTGTCTCCGCCAGCGAAGGCACAGACCGGATGAATTCAACAAGTTCAAGCCCTGCATTGTCTGTTTCCATCATAACGTCCAGCAGGACGACTGCATAAGTGAACTTTGTAAGCAGCTCACGCGCAGAGGCTGCGCTGTAAGCATGGGTCAAGCGGATAGTCTTATGCAAAAAGCTGACTTCAGTAAGCACCATACGAGTAACGGAGTGGACTTCCTGTTCGTCATCAACAACAAGAATATCCCAGAACCCTTCCGGCTGCTGTTGAGGCGCTGCGATATCATCATCCGCAGCAAAAACCAGCAAGGTGTCCTTTTCATCCGAACTCATGCGATGCTCCTTACATCCGGGACCCGCCACGCAGATGGCTACAGTAATCAGTCAGCGTAATACGGTATCGCAACTGCCTCCATGCGTCGAGTATAACTCTTATAATTGTCTTTGCGAATTCCCTTAGTCCACGGTAAAGCATCCTCTACTGCATAAAACTGAGGTGCGGCTCATGGCCAGAAGGCAGTGCTGGTAAAACGCCCGAAAACAAACGTGAGCACCCACATCAACACCCTTTGCCAACACGGCAAACTACAGGTAGAAGCTGCTGATTGGTCGAACAGTCCGCTCGACACAAGATCACACCAAGGAGTCATCACAATGGAGAACAAACTGGCTAACCCTGCGCCGCTGGGGCTTATGGGCTTTGGCATGACAACCATCCTGCTGAACATTCACAATGCAGGCTTCTTTCCCATCGGTTCCATGATTCTGGCCATGGGCTTTTTTTATGGCGGCATCGCTCAGATCATCGCCGGTATTATGGAATTTAAAAAAGGCAACACCTTCGGCCTTACCGCTTTCACCTCGTACGGTCTGTTCTGGCTGACGCTGGTTGCGCTTATCGTCATGCCCAAAATGGGCCTTGCCGAGCCTACTTCCCATGCGTTTATGGGTTGGTATCTGTTCCTGTGGGGCGTATTCACCCTGTTTATGTACATCGGCACCCGTAATGGCTCTCCGGTGCTGCGCTTTGTATTTCTTTCGCTGGTAATCCTGTTCATGCTGCTGGCAGCACGCGACTGGACCGGCAGCGAAACCATCGGCACCATTGCCGGTTTTGAAGGCATCATCTGTGGCGCCAGTGCCTTCTATCTGGCCATGGCTGAAGTTCTCCACGAAGCTCGCGGCCGCAAGGTTCTTCCTTACTAGATATTGTTTTACCCGCTACAGAATTGGTCCGGCCACCAGCCTGACCACAGCAGAAACCTTACGGGTATCTGACTGCGTTCAATAAAAGCAAAGCGGCCCGCTTCAGTCGAAGCGGGCCGCTTTTTAGTACGTTACGATGTCAGCCACATCGCATTGTTCAAAAAAGAATATGGCTGGATTATATGCAGTCCTCTGAAGGGAGCTTTCCCTTATGTATCGCTTTTTCCGCCACCTGACGGACGTCTGAAAAACATCAGCGGCCTTTGGGATTTTTTTCGGCGCACCGGCATGTTCCGGCCTGTTACTCGTCCATTATGCGTTGAAGTATCGTGGACTTCCCGTTCAGGCGAATGTCTTCCTCTATGTCACCGGCAGTATAGCCGAAGCAGAAACAAACGAGTTCTGCCGGTCCCGTTTCTATGGCACCATGTATATGTTTCAATGTAACCGCCCCGATAGTACTGCCATTCAAAAGTATCTAACAACAGCGTACGTGCCATAGCCAGAGAGTGCAACGGCGCCACACTCCGAACGTCGCAAGCTGTTTAACTTCGCATCAGAAACAATTACCGGCGACTCCGAAAAAAAACGTCGCGGATTATCCACAAAAAGTTCATGCATCATCAGAACGCATAAGCTTGCAGGATGAAGGCTTTTCCGGCGACAACTTGCGGACACTTGCCTGTTCAGTGTTACCTCCGGCCTTTTCTGAAACCTTTTCTGCAACGCTGCGCAGCATCCCTTTAAAAACAATGCCGTGCAACGGATACACTGCGTACCAATAAATAATCCCCCACAGACCTCGCGGTAAAAACCACGCACGCATCTGCAATTCCGTTTCACTTCCGTGCGGTACTGTTCTGATTTCCAGCATAGCCTGCCCCGGCAACTTCATTTCTGCCAGCAGTAATAAGTGATCGGCATGACGCACCGAAAGCACCCGCCAGAAATCAAGCGCATCACCGGCACGCAAATCGACAGGATGCCTGCGCCCCCTACGCAGCCCCACGCCGCCTGCAAATTTATCCATTGCTCCGCGAATCCACCACAACCAGTCTGTGTGATACCAGCCTGTTTCTCCCCCCAGACGTTGTACAGGCTCCCAGACCTGCTCAGGCGCAGCTGCAATGCGGATACCGTATCCGTCCTGCAGCACGGTGCCTCCGGCATAGCCTGCATCTCCTTCTGCCAGCCATTCCGGTTCGACAATTGCGCCGGCATCCGTCCAGCATGTAGCCACGGCGTGCTGGCGCACTTTATCCAATGCTCTGCCGATGGCTGTTCGACAGTCCACCAGTGTTACCGGAATAACATCCCTGATGGAGTTTTCCGCACAGACAACCCTGTTACGCAAACCTTGCACCAGTGGCCCTGCAAGGCCGTAAGGCACAGGAGTTATCACGTTAAGCCAGTGAGCACTAAGCCGCGGAGTAAGAAACGGTACAGGCAGAATCAACCTGCGCCGCAGCCCTGCCACCGCTGCATACAGGTGAAACAAATCCGTATAGCTGAGAATATCCGGCCCGCCTATGTCATATGACTTTCCAGTAGTTTCAGGATGCTCAAGACAGCCTTCCAGATAATCAAGTACATTGGAAACGGCAATGGGCTGCGTTTCCATACGAACCCAGCGCGGAGTAAGCATGACCGGCAATCTGTCTGCAAGATACCGGATGATTTCAAAGGAGGCACTTCCTGAACCAAGAATCTGCGCAGCACGCAACGTTGTCACCGGCACCTGCCCGAGGCCGAGAATACGGGCGACCTCTGCCCGTGACCGTAAGTGCGAACTGATCTGCGGATCGTCGGGAACAAGGCCGGAAAGATAGATGATGCGCCCTAACGAACCGCCGGAAGCCTGAGACTGGCTATTTGCCGCCTCTACCGTGGCATACGCTGCGCGCCTGTCTGCATCTTCAAATCCTTTTCCGCGGTCAGACATGGAATGCACCAGATAAAACATGGTTTCACACTCATGTATTGCGGCCTTCAGGGATTCTGCATCCATAGCATCAACGCGCACAATCTCACAGGCGGGATGCGATGCCCACGGCCTGCACATAAGCTTTTCTATGGAACGCCCCGCGGCACGAACCCGCCAACCGGATTCAAGCAGCCTTGGAACCAGCCTGCCGCCTACATAGCCGGAAGCCCCGACAACCAGCACAGTGCTTTTCGGTCCGGCACTGTCGGGCCTGGCAGTTTGCCCTGCCGCTTGGGAATCACGGGTAGTTACGTTTTGTTCCATCACAATCCCTGCTCTTAATCTGTTAATTGCGTTCCTTTAATAATTAGCCTGCTACACCAGAAAGGCACAGGATTATATGCAGATTAGTCCCAAATAATACATGGCACCATGACCGGTTAAAAAATCCGCACCGCAACTATTCAACATGTTGCGACGCTGCTGAATGACAATAAAAAATGCAGCATCCGATATCGATCGACTAGAAGCTATGGTGTTATCTATTGCTCCGATTTATTTTTTTCAGCTTTTCCATCACTTCAAGATAGCCTGCCCGATAATCCTCATGAGTTTTTCAGGCAATCTCAGGTCACTCACTCTCCGGCAGACTAAACGGCTTTTCCGCATCTTCTTTTACCCCGAAAGCAGTCATGAAGCGCAACTCGTGAAAGTCAATTCAGCGGTGGTCATAATCTCTGGGGGTACGGGCTTCCCGTTCCAGCACGCGCTTCACGGTTTCCTCCAGCTTCATCCCATCCATTTCGTTAAACGCATGAAAATTGACGGGCTGCCCGAACTTATGCCCAAGACAGCCACAGCCCGACGGGCAGACGCGTCGGCATCTCGGTTCGCATCAAGTCGGGCACGCAACTGCCCGGCCTGATACCGGACACGGCATCATCTTTCTGCCCTTGCCGGTACAACTCTGACGCAAGAGCATGCAAGATTGGCGGCGCAACGGGTCACGGAGCTTTCAAAACAACTTCGCTGTTTTTGCCTTTCAGAGGCGGAACGACTTCGCAGTATCTATAGTTGCACACTGACTGCTGGCTCTATACGCGTAACGTGTCTCCCTGAGCGTTGCGTACAGCCTGTGCACTCCATCCACCAGCACTAACAAAATACGTTTAAGTATGTCTCTCTCCCCGCTTCGGCTATACATAACACCCCAGCCTTCTTCATATACGCATGTACCCCACGATGCTTTTCCCAAAACGAAGTCCGGATACAAATTAAAGCAGGCAAATACACCATTCAGATATAGCATGTGTCGTCGCAGAGTAACTAAGCTTTTTAAAAAACTCTTTTCTCCATGTTGCTGACAAGCTGCAAAATCCCGCTTACACTAGCTGACAAATAAGGGAGCACGTGCGAATCTTGACGTAAGACGCTCTTTTTTCGTACACGCCTGTTTCCGGCAAACAAAAAACATCTGTCATTTCAACGTTTTTACTTTTTTCTGCTTATGAAGTTATCCGCACGCACCAGATATGCAGCCAGGCTCCTTCTTGATCTGGCGCAACACGCGACTGATGCCCCCCGAACAGCATCTGCCCTTTCGGAGCAGACAGGTGTGTCTGTCCAGTTTATCGAACAGATCATCAAGCCGTTAAAAAAAGCGGGACTCATTAACAGTGTTCGCGGGGCTTCGGGCGGGCATATGCTCAGCCGTTCACCGGAAGAAATATCTCTGGCAGACGTAGTTGTAGTGATGGAAGGCGGCATCCGCCTGACAGACTGCTGTATAGACAATGAGCTGTGTACAAGAACACCGCACTGTAAAACCCGTGTGGCGTGGATGAAAATTTCTGATTTGCTGGAACGCGAACTTAAATCCATTACTCTTGCCGATCTTATGAGCGGAGAAAGCCTTTTCGACATTTGCGGGATTGAGGAAACCCTGAACACCCCGTTAGAAGAATTGCCGGAAGAGGAAGAAATGGAAGACTGCGGCGTATGCGGAGGCGGAATATAACCGATACCGCCCCCCGAAAAGCAAGAAACAAAACAGAACACCCAGAAACACAGACCGGATGCTTCAAAACGATGCATCCGGTTTTTTATTACCCGTTAAAAAACAGCACAAAACCTGCTATTAAATTCCTCCTATTTTAGTATAAATTCAAAAATTAAACCCACATCGCCTCACTTACACACTCCCTGCAAAGCATACTGTGCAACCACTCAAACAAAATATTTTTTTCACAAAAATCAGCACACTATGAAATAACAGGTTTTTTCTTATTTCCTCCCTTGACAGGGGGAATTCTTTTGTCTTAATCAGACCAAACCAGTCTGGATTACGGGGGTCTGATTTATTCAATCCAGACTGTATTAATCTAGATAATTTTAATCCGACTTACACGCTCCACGCTTTCCGTACCCGAAACGGCCAGCATGGATGGAACCGGGAGAGACACATGCGCATTTCTGCATCGTCACACTACGCCTCCAGAATACTCGTCATGCTGACACGCCATGCCGACGAAGCACCCATTCCTGCGGCGGCTCTGGCGGAACGCACCGGTATTTCCATCAAGTTCGTAGAAAAGATCATCCGCCCCCTCAAAAAAGCAGGGCTTGTGGACAGTGTTCGCGGCGCAACCGGCGGACATATGCTGGCCATGCGCCCCGAGCAGGTAAGTCTGGGTGATGTGGTTCGCGCCATCGAAGGCGGCATTGACCTTACCCACTGCTGTGACGACCCTGAGCGTTGCCGCTCCAAGGAGTCGTGCTCCACACGTCAGATGTGGTCAGGCGTCAGCCGCGCACTGGAACGCACGCTTGATGCCATTACGCTGCTGGATCTGCTTAATGATCCTGCACCCGAATGCACCAACCTGCCCGAACCGCCCAAAAAACGCAGCCACAGCAGCAAGGAGTCAGAGTCGAAAGACGACTCTGAGGCTGGCGAAGGCAAACTGCTTTCGCCCCGCAGCCATACCAAAAGCCGCTGTTGCGACCCTCTGCTTTCTGCCTCGGATTCATGCTCATGCAGCCACGGCTGCCCTGTCTCCTAGCAGAAACACTACTACGACACGCTCGCCCGCCTCACCCGTCGGGCGTTCGATAACGCCCGCGGAAACCCGGGGGCCGGAAGGAAATACGCTGCTCCATTTTGCCACTGGAGAGGCGAAACAAGATTACACGCTTCAATCGAAGCGCCTTAAAGGAGAACGGCATGAAAAAGTTGCTCATTCTTGGTGCTGGTGCCGGCGGCACCATGATTGCCACCAAAATGAGGAAGAAGCTGTCGGAACGTGAGTGGGAAATCACTATCATCGACCGCGACCTCACCCATCATTACCAGGCGGGCTGGCTGTTTGTACCCTTCAGCATCTACACCCTGAAGGACTGCGAACGCCCCAAAAAGGCTTTTATCCCCCGCGGCGTTGAGTTTGTTCAGGACACCATCATCAACGTGGATCCTGAAAAGAAAGTCGTTACTTGCGAAAACAGCAAGCACACCTACGACTGGATCATCATGTCTACCGGTTGCCGCATTGCTCCTGAAGAAGTTGACGGCCTCATGGATGACTGGCACGGCGACGTGCACGATTTTTACACTCCCAACGGTGCAGTAGCTCTTGAAAAGCAGCTCAAACAGTTCAAGAAAGGCCGTCTGGTTCACCACATCTGTGAAAGCCCCATTAAATGCCCTGTTGCACCCCTTGAGTTCGTGTACATGGCTGACTGGTACTTCACCAAGATGGGCGTGCGTGACGACATCGAAATCGAACTTGTCACCCCGCTGACCGGCGCTTTTACCAAGCCCGTAGGCGCCCGTATTCTGGGTGAACTGTGCGACAAGAAAAACATCAAGGTTACCACCAACTACGTTGTTGATAGCGTTGACCCCGAGCGCAAAGTCATCGAATCCGTCATGGGTGACGAAATCGACTACGACCTGCTCGTATCCATTCCGCCCAACTTCGGCGCACAGTACGTTGTCGATAGCGATATCGGTAACGAAGTAGGCTTCATGGAAACCGACAAGGGAACCCTGAAGTCCAAGCGCTGGGAAAACATGTACATCCTTGGCGACGGTACCAACGTACCTACCTCCAAGGCTGGCTCTGTTGCCCACTTCGAAGCTGACGTTGTTGCCGAAAACCTGATGGCAGACCTGACCGGTTCCGACCACTACCATCACTTCGACGGCCACTCCACCTGCTTCATTCTGACCGGTTACGAAAAGGCTTCGCTCATCGACTTCAGCTACGATGTTGAACCCCTGCCCGGCATGTTCCCCCTGCCCGGTATCGGCCCCTGCGAACTGCTGGCCGAAAGCCATATCAACTACTGGGGCAAGCTCATGTTCAAGTGGGTATACTTCAACCTGATGCTGAAGGGTCACGACCTGCCTTTCGAACCTAATATGTACCTGCACGGCAAGGACACTTCCTTGATGCGCAAGAAATAGGCCGGGGGTAAGAGATGACCAACGAAGAACGCATTCTCGAAAAGCTCGACCGCATGGAAGAGCGCCTTGATGAACTTCAAGAGCGCGGCACCGCCATGCGCGAGCTGGTCGAAGACATGAACCCCATCATCAAGGATATGTTCCTGCTCAGCATTCAAGGCTGTCAGGACCTCCAGGGTGACGTGAACCTTCATGACATCAAAGAGTTGGGTTTCCGCGGTCTGAAGAGCGTACGCAATATCAACTACACTCTTGACCAGCTGGAAAACCTTATTGACCTGTGGCGCACCATCCACCCCGGAATCGCCCCCACCTGGCCCCACGTTATCGCTGGCCTCGGCCGCTGGGAACAGGAAGGCGTCTTCCAGAAGATGGCTGCCCTCAAAAATGCTGGCGGTGAAATAATGACCGCCAACAGCCCTGAAGACTTTGAGCGCATGGGTGAATCTCTGGTTTACCTTACCCGCCTGCTTCAGCAGCTGGCCGACCCCAAAGTGCAGCAGTTCCTTTCCAACGCCGTCGAAATGCTCGGCGCACTGGACATGGAAAACGCAAAGCCCTGCGGTGTGTTCGGCGTAGTGGGCGCGCTCGGTTCCAAAGAAGCCAAGGAAGGCCTTGGCGTTGTTGTGGAACTTCTGCGCAACCTCGGCAAGCTCAAGGGTCAGGCTGCAATCGAAGCCTAAGCCTTAGCTACTAAAAGCAAACCCCGCCGTTCTTGCGGACGGCGGGGTTTTAACCAGAAAGCCTTGTGAAGGAAATAACAATGAGTAAGCGGATTCTTGTTGTGGACTGCAACACCGAAGAACGTCAGTCTCTTTGCGATGTGCTTTCCGCCAACGGCTATGAAGTTATTGTCACCTCTTGCACAAAAGAGGGACTTGAAGTCATCCGTACGCAAAAGCCTGATCTCGTGGCGCTGGAAATGAATATGCCCAGCCCCGGAGGCACCATCTTCTACGCACGTATGCGTCGTGATCCTGCGTTGCGTAATACTCCCGTGGTCGTGGTGAGCAGCGTAAGCCCGAGGCCTGCAGCTCTGCGTAAAGGGGTACCCGTAGTGCAAAGACCGGCTGCAACCGAAACTTTGCTGGATACCGTCTCTCGTGCCATGGTCGCCTAGTCAGAACAACCCGATGCGGTTAGCAGCTCTGCAAAGCAGCTACCGCCACAGTAACAGCACATAAGCAGACGAGTCCGGAATATGGCCAGTACAGCCGTACCCCATGTTCTCGTACTCACCCGACCCGAAAATGCCGGACTCGTCTGTGTTCTTCCCTTTCAGAACACATACAGCCCTGTGGACTGCGGGCAGCAGCAGTCCGGCGCAATTTCCTGCCACGGCTAGGCCGCAACAGCAAGTTCCGAATCAAGCGGGTATACACGCAGCCAACGGCGCATCAGCTTTTCAGCCTTGGCCACTTCGTCGTCCTTCATGGTTCCGGCAAGCTGCGCACGTGCGTCACGAGCCTTTGCCAGTCCCACAGTTTCGGCCAGCATAAACCACATCAAAGCGCGGGCTTTGCTTGCGGTCACACCCTGACCATCACGACACATCACACCCAGAGAATACATTGCCCTGCCGTTGCCCAGCGCCGCAGCAGAACCAAAACTTTTGCGTGCAGCATCCAGATTTTCAGATACTTCACCGGTAGCGCTCAATCCGGCACCAATTCCGTAGCGGGCCTCGCCACCCATCACGCGGGCCTTACGCAAAAACTGCCGTTTGTTGTCTACCACTTCAGGTGCAAGCATTCTGTCACGCCAGTCTGCTGCAACGTCATCGTACAGCGGCTCGTCGTTAAAGCTTGCCCACTCTGCCAGATAGAAGCATTCGCTTGCCTTTGCAAAATCCTGCTTCACACCTTGGCCGTTGTAGTGCATTACACCCAGCATATTCAGCGACTCATGGTAATACTTGTCTGCGGAAAGACCGAACCACTTTGCCGCCTTGCTGAAATCCTGCGCTACACCGCGCCCCTCGTAGAACATTGCACCCAGATTAAACTGAGCATTAGAATCGCCGGCCTCTGCCAATGAGAAGAGTTCCTGTAATTGCATACCGTCCACCTTTGGGTTGGTGTGTAGTAAAAGAACGCCCTTCCCGATGAGATGCACACTTCGTGCACCGTTCAGCATGTGCAAAGCTGCCTTGGTCAGCTTCTGCCTTGGCCTGCCACGACCAGCCATGGTCCGGTTCTGCGTGGTTGCCACTCCACGCGGCGGTGATTGCGGGCCGCCCCGAATCATATCTGCGAGCCGTCTGCAAACTCATACCTAATCGGTATGATTTAATTCCTACTTCCAGCGTAGGATATTGTCAACGGGTCATCCCGACTTTTTTAGTCAGTAATAACTTTTTTTTTGAAAGCGAGTACTCGTTACCTCATAAAAACATTACAAAACGGCATGTTACCTTAAAAACAACACTCAAACTTCTTTACAGAAAAAAATCACATCAGGGGGAAGAACCGAAGGGAATCTAGAAAATGAACGCAGGTAAAAGCAGGATGACGGGCAACAAAACGTGGTACCAAAACAATAAAACAGTTTGTTGCCCTAACGGATGTTGGCTGCTTAACCGCGCTGGCAGCGGGTTAACGGGGCAAATGAGCTGCTGATACGGGAGTAATGTGTATGCACAATACATATACGAGGCAGGGGCACATACTATAGAACAGCGCACTAAAGAACGGCCAGACAACCGCAGGAACGTCTCCGGTTATTCTACTTTCAGCGGAATGGTTGCAGCCGTACCAGAACACAAAAATTTACAAAGTCTGATCAGAGCCGATGACACACTCCAGCCGCGCCGCAGCATCACCTCTTTCCGCGGCTGCTACCTGCAGGCCGAAACCTGCAACAAGCATTCAACCACCGGAAGTAGTTTTCGGGCAGCGGCACTATCTTCCTGAACCATAGCAGTCACAATTGCACCTTCTTTAAGCAGGGTGATTGTATCTACAAGTTGCCGGCTCTCCTCCGCACTCCTGCCCAGTTCCGCAACATGCGCCTGCACCAGAGCACGCACTCTGCGTTTATGTTCTTTCGCGGCCTGAAATATGGGAGATTCCGGGTCGCCATACTCGGCTGCCACATTAATAAAAAAGCACCCTCTGAAGCGGGCCAGCGGCTCACACCTGTTATTAAACCAGTCATCTAGCGCGACAAACAACTCCAGCAGGGCTTCTTTTCCCTTGCTGACCGTATCAAGACGCCCTTTGAGCCATTCGATAAAAGTAGCATCACGATACGCCAGCGTAGCTGCAATCAGCTCTTCTTTCGTTTCAAAATAGTTATACAGAGTGCGCTTGGCCACTCCCGCCTCTGCAAGTATTTCATTAATACCAACCGCATGAACGCCTTTGCGGTAAAAAAGGTGCAGCGCCGTGGTGACTATATGCTTTTGTTTTTCCGTCATTATTCCCTCCATCTGAAAAGCAGGTTGACATAGGTAGACAAGTTTGTCTACCTACAGTTTACAAGAAGACCAATCGGTCTACCTGCTTTTCACATCAACGCCATTTGGCCTGTAAAAACAATAAGTGGAGGAAGTATCATGATGACAAAATTATTCCCCGTCTGGGCGGGTTGCGGAGCAACAGTTGCTATTGGACTCCTGGCGTATCTCGATTTTACAACGCAATCCGGCTTCTGGCTGATGGCGCCCTTCGGGGCAACGACGGTGCTTGTCTTCGGAGTACCACAAAGCCCTCTTGCACAACCCAAAAATGTAATTTTCGGCCATGTGCTGTCTGCAACAATCGGAGTACTCTTCGCAAGTTATGTTGGAATCCAGCCATGGTCCCTTGCGCTGGCAACTGGCTGTGCCATCATGACAATGCTGGCAACTGGGACTACCCCCCCCCCGCCGGAGCAAACCCTATGCTTATCATGCTTGCGGGAAAAAGCTGGGGATTCATCATTTTTCCTGTTCTCATCGGGGCCGTAGCAATTGTTCTTATAGGCCGTTACGTTAACAAGCTTACCAGCAGGCATTTTCTTGCAAATTAACGGTGCCCCATGCAGATAAAAGCAACAGCCTCCCGCCCCTGCGCGAGCGGAAGAAGGCCCCCGAAACAGGCACAAGCCGTCTGTAAACGCAGCTTGCAAGCCTCATAACCTGCCACCTCAGCCTGCTGTCTGCATATCTTCCCGCAATATTTACTCTATTGAATCCGGTCCTATTCAAAAAAAAGCCGGTGTACGCACAACACGTACACCGGCTTCTACATTAATACAGGCAAAGGTTACTGGCAGAAGAATAGATACCTCACGCGTTACAACACGCGAACGCCGTCCTCTGTGCACAGCACCATATATTCCCAGCGCACCCCGCCCCAAAGGGGAAAATAAAGGCCCGGCTCAACGGTGACGACCATCCCCGGAGTAAGTCTGGCATCAGTCCGGGGATTCACGGCAGGGGCCTCGTGCGTCTGCAAGCCTATGCCGTGCCCCAGCGAATGGTTGAAGCTGGCAGCTACGCCGTGCCGCTCAAATACAGCCAGGGCAATGTTATGCGCATCGGCCAACGGCATACCGGGGCGCATCATGTCTAATGCGACCTGCTGCGCATGCTGCACCATATCGCGGGTGTGCAAGAACTCGTCCGTAGGTCTGTCGCCCACCCAGAAAGTCCGCGTCTGGTCCGAGCAGTAGTCATCCACACGGCAGCCTACATCAATCAGGACAGGACAATTTTCACGCAGCACGGTTTCATCCGGAATCGCATGGCACATGGCGGCATTAGGGCCCGCCGCAACTATGCTGGGAAACGCCAGTTCCGATGCGCCGTTTTCACGGAAAAACTTTTCAATATCCCACGCAACCTGCGCTTCGGTACGGCCGGGGTGCAAAACCTGCGGCAACCATTCCATAAGCTTGTGGTTCAAAGCGCAAGCACGTTCAAGGCGCCCGATTTCTTCGGGCTCTTTAATAACGCGCAGTTCTTCTACCAGCCCGCCAGCTTTTTTCAGGGTAAGCCCTTCAGAAAAGGACTCGTAAAAAGACATTGTCACGCAGGAAGGCTCAAATCCTACCACGCCAAGCGAGCGGCTTTTGATAAAATCCCGCAGACGTTCAGCCGCGTTGCCGCTGTAAATAAAAATATATTCCCGATCCCACAGGCGGCGTGCAGTTTCCTCGAAACGAGGGTCCGTGCACAACCAGTCCGGTCCGTCCGCAGTAATAAGCAGCCGTCCGCAGCTTTCATTAATCTGGGCATCATGCAGTTCAAAGCCGCTCAGGTAATAGCGGTTCGCATCAAGGCTGACCAGCAGCGCATCAAGTCCGTTTTTACGCAGCAGCGGTCGCAACCGCTCTCGCCGCTCTGCATAACGATCTGCGTTCATTGTTTTTTCCTAAAGAATGTATGTTTTTTCAGCCGTGCCCTGCACCATGCGCTCTGCCCACTCCACACCCTGCATGACGGAATGATCCATATTGGCTACTTCATACTTCCAGCCGCCAAACCGTCCGCGTGAATATATTCCACGTTCTTCCAGCCAGGGCAGCAGAGTGCGCAGCGCACCGTCACGCTCCAGCGTGGGCACGGGGTAGCCGTAATCCACGGCAATGCTCCAGCGCGAAACTATCAAGTCCCTGTCAGCCTCGTCCAGCATTGAGGTATTGATAAGCCCCTGCACGGTCTTGTCCATAATGCCAGAAAGGTCTTCCGGCTTGTGCTGCGACCACGACGTTTCCGCCATCAGTGCGCGCTGTCTGCCCGGCACCGCCGTATTATTGGGCGAATAGTTATGAAAGTTTGTCAGACGGTAGTAAGGGCAGCTATCCTCAGGAAAATACATCCAGCAGGTGTCGTCGTCACGGGTATCATTTACCCCCACGCCAGCCACAAACACACCGTTGCGGCTCAGTTTGCCTGCGGCATCACGCAGTGCGGTATGCGGCGTATTGATGCGTTCCAGCATCAGCTTGTCCAGCGGGCCGGTGTTAAGCAGGTGTGTGTAGGTAATGGCCTGTCCGTCTGCGGTCTGCACGGTGCGTGTTTCAGGATCAATGCCCGCAACGGGGGTATTCAGGCGGACGTAATCGCCAAGGTCTGCTCCCATGCGGTGGAAAATTTCGCCGGTACCGCCATACAGCGGAAAGCGGAACACGTTATTCGGCCCCCAGCTGACGTTATCCAGCTGCAGCACAAGGTTCTTCAGCACCATCTCAAGATCAATGACGCTGACACGCTCGCCTATCCAGTGATAGGCCATAAGTTCCGGCGGGGTCGCCCACACCTTGAAGTTGTACGGTAACATAAAATGTCGTGCGATACCGGCCCCGAAGACATACTCAATCCACTGGCGGAAATTTTCCGGATGCTGCTGCGTGCGGATATGCGGCAGCAAAGCCTGTACGCATTCCCACTGCATTTTTTCGGGCAGATGGCGGATATTGTTCTGGAAAGGATAGGGAATCCAGCGCTCTGCAATACGCACACGCGCAATGCGCTGATGCTCAAGATATTCATCGCCCAGCAGGGATTCAATCAGCCTGTCGAAATATTCATAGTGCGAAAAGACAACATGGCCGCCGATGTCCCATGTAAATCCGGCGTCATCTTTAAAGCTGGTTGCCAGACCGCCGCAGTAGCTGTTCTGCTCCAGCAGCAGAAAATCTTTTTCGCCCAGTTCGCGCAGACGCCGTCCGGCACCAAGGCCCGTCGGCCCCGCGCCGATTATCAGATATTTGACATGCATGGTGTAAAGACTCCCTGAGGTGCGCCGTGCACCAGAAGGCACAACACGCTGATTTAACGGAACGTATATTTCCGCATACGCGGCACGGACAGCAGCCTGCCGTCCTTTATGCAAATGTGAACACGCGAAGCAAATCCTGTTCCAGCATATCCAGCTCTGACCTGCGCAGACGGATAATTTCATCAGGAGGATACATGTTGTGCAGTTTGTATTTGTTGCCCATACCGTTTCCGTACTGGGCCGCGCTCATACGCGTGGCCTTGCCTGTGCGCTTCATATGCCGCACAGACAAAAAACCGGTATAGCAGGCATGACGCCCCTGCGTGGCCATGCGCAGATCATGCTCGAAGTCATCATATTGCGAAGGCGAAAGCATAAGAGAAAAATCGCCGGAGTCCAGCAAGTCTGCCGTGCGGAACATATGGCAGCAGCCGGTCACTGAAATGCAGGGCCGTATGTAGTCAAACTGCCCGTAGTCCGCCACCTGCGCATGCAGTTCCGACACATTGAAAGGATTGGCAGAAGTAGAAGCCAGTGAGTTCTGCGCCCTTGCATTACGTTCTTCCTGCGAATCCTGCTCCGTTCCGGCCATAATCAGATGCAGGTCTGCCGACTGGATAATATGCGGTGCTTGGAAATCAATAATTTTGCCTCCCCATACCGAGGCCTGCGGCCGCACCTGCACCGCCCGAGCCATATGCCCGAGCCAGTCCGGCGGCAGCGCCGCATCATCATCAAGATAGGCGGCATAATCGCACTCCGCCACCTGCGGCAGATGCATCAACCAATTACGCGCAGCGGGTGCGCCGATATTCACCGGCAGGTGGATGGCTTGCGCCTTGCCCGCCAGTCTGTCCACCCACGCGTCGATCACGGCACCTGTTCCGCCAATCTCTGTATCCGTGCTGCCGTTGTCCAAGGCAATAATCGTCTGCAACAGGTCTGCGCTTTGCGCCAGATGCCGGAATGCCTGATCCAGATCCCCGG
This sequence comes from Oleidesulfovibrio sp., assembly GCF_047973035.1. NCBI lineage: Bacteria > Pseudomonadati > Thermodesulfobacteriota > Desulfovibrionia > Desulfovibrionales > Desulfovibrionaceae > Oleidesulfovibrio > Oleidesulfovibrio sp. Next base: position 67,919 of record NZ_JBKEBF010000008.1, on the reverse strand, counting down.
CTTTGTTGTACGAGTACAGAAGTGCCGCAACCTTTCCCAGCGATGCAGGATTTTCCGGCGAGTCAAAACCGTTCCGGACAGCATGCATGCGCATGGCAAGCCCCGTATGGAACGGACGAGCCTGAAGCACAGCCCCCCACAAATCAAGCGCGCGGTGACGGTCGCCGCTATGCAGCATCACATGCCCCAGCCGTTCTGCGGCGCCCAGCAGCATTCCGGCCTGCAAAGCCTCATCAGAGGGCAGAATGCGCTGCAAAGCCTCGCCTGCGCCATGCATATTACCCGCAGAAATATCAATCCCCGCTGCTGCATATTCGAGTATGGGCAATAACTGAGGCGGAGCAGAGGCCGCATAGCGGGCAAGATGATCTTTGCTCCATTCCAGCCTGCCGGTCAGCTCGCCCACTGCGCACACCTGCTGTACCCACCAGATATTTTCAGGTTGCTTGCCGCGCTCGCCATCCAGATACCGGATGCAGCGTTCATAGTCTCCCTGAGAGGCAAGCCGCTCGTAATAGCGCAGGTTTTCCGGCCTGCCGCCAGCGTTATGCAGCGCGCTGAGCGCATCATGCAGCTGCTGCGAAAGCCACGGACGCCCCTCCTGTTTACGGGCGTGACCATCCAGCTCGACAAGCTGCCCAGCCAGCTGGCAGTTCAGGCAGTCATCTTCCCACGCAGCCAACAGCAACTCCCGCCCTGTATGCCACAACAGGATTTTATCCGCCGGTGCGGCCTGATTCATGGCCCCGAGCGTTTCAGAGGCAGCCTGCATCAGGTGAAAGCTGCCCACGCTGCCGTGCAAAAGGTGCTCACGTAAAAACGCGGGAAACCTTCGCCAGCAGGAAGCAGCGTTAAAAAAAGCTGTGGTCATATGAACTCCTGATGCATTCCCTGAAAATTATCTTGCGTAAAAAAAAGGGGACAGCCGCCGCCCCTGCCTGTGCAGAGTCTTTCGGGCACCAAGCCTTTCCGCCGGACTGCACGCCTCCGGGCACCCTGCAAAGCAGCCAAACGCCGATCAAGCCACGTCGACCACCTCCGGCACTGACTGCACAGGTGGCTATGGCAACGGGGCCGCTATCAGCCGCATCTCTTTGTAACAACACAACCATTCTGCCATGGCCCTGTGCATCAGACAATCCCTTAGCACGACAACACACAGCGAAGAACCCATACTACCAGCCTTACCAGAAATACTTCACACAAGCGCCAACAACTTTGCATGCATCCCAAACTACAAGCACACACATCTGACTGCCGTTCAGGCACGTTGCGTCATCACATCTTCCAGAATGAAACGGTAGCATTCGATGCCCCTCACCCGCTGCCACGTATGGCATACGCTGAACTTTCAACAACCCCACGGAACAGTTTTTAACACCTGCACAGGCAGACCGTTACGCCTGATTATTGTAATTGTGCTAGCTGCATTAGTTGTGACATATCCTTGATTAGTCTAACCTATGACATACATCAGCAACGCATATACGCAGGGGGGACACCGCGTGGACCGCGCGCAAAACATTGCATTATACCTTACGCAAAAAAACTGGATGAACACGCCGGTTGTCGCATCGCAAGTCAGCTTTCTGGCAGCCGGAGAATATAACGAAAACTGGCTGATCAGGTGTGCAAATCATAGCGCCGTATTCCGCATCAACCACGGAAGCCAGTTAAATCAGGCAGATCAGATAGGTTACGAATATTCCGTGCTGCGCCATGTGGCGGCCTCCGGAGTAACGCCGCAGCCCTTTGCTCTTGACTCGCAGGCAGGTGAACACGGATTTGGCAACGGGGTACTGCTGATGGAATACCTTCCCGGCACACCGCTGCAATACGAGCGGGATTCCGCAGCCGCGGCAGCGCTTTTTGCCAAAGTCCATAGCTGTCCTGTACCGCCGCAAGGCACGCTGGTTGCCCAGCCTGATCCTGTTAAAGACATTGCGGACGAATGCCTAGGGCTGCTTACACGCCAGCCGGACCACCCGCGAAAAGACGTTCTTGCCCGCCTGCTTGCCTACCGCGATGAAGTGCTGCAACTTGGGGCAGACACAAAACCCCTTTTTGCAGATGAACCGCAGGTGATTACAAATACAGAAGTCAATTCCGGAAACTTTATTCTACTGGATGCTGCTGCCACACGTACAAACGGCCAACCGGCATCGGCAACTGCGCTATACCTTGTGGACTGGGAAAAAGCAGTTGTGTCGTGCTGTCATCAGGACCTCGGGCATTTTCTTATTCCTACCACCACCCGCTGGAGAACAGACTTCACTTATACGCCTGAAGGCCGCATGGACTTTTTGCGGGAGTATCTGAAAGCCCGCACCGGAACCGTTAACCGGACCGAAATGGATGCCCTGCACGAGCGTACCCGAGTACTTGAACGCACCATCCTGTTACGCGCCCTGTCATGGTGTTACATGGCATGGTATGAATATGAACGGCAGCAAAGGGCGTTACGTAACGCATTCACCTTTTCACGCATTACGTCGTATCTGGATAATATTGAATGGATATTGAAGTACGGGGAATAGCAAAAGCTTACGCCGGTAAAACCGTACTGGATGCGGTCAGCTTTTATGCAAAAGCAGGAGACATTGTTTCTCTTGTCGGGCCTTCCGGAGTAGGCAAGACCACGCTTCTGCGCATCCTTGCCGGTCTGGAACCACCCGATTCGGGCGATATTCTTTTCGGCGGAAAACCGGCAGCATCATGCAGTCTGCTGTGCGGTGCCCTTTCCGGTCTTTCCCTGCGCAAAGACACGCCGGAAAGCAGCAGCCATCCTGCCATCATGGTATTTCAGGATTATCTGCTGTTTCCCAATCTTACAGTGCATGAAAATGTGGCCTTCGGCCTGAAAGCGCGCCGCATGCCCCGCACAGACCGTGACCGGCGCGTCACTGACATGCTGGCTTTTTTTCATCTGCAGGATCTGGCGCAAAGATATCCGGTGCAGCTTTCCGCCGGTCAGAAGCAACGCGTGGCCATTGCGCGAGCTATGGTGGTCAACCCTGCCGTTTTGCTGCTGGACGAACCCTTTGCCAACCTTGACCGCAACCTGAAGCTAGAAACCGCAGACTTCATCCGCAACACCCAGAAGGCGTTCGGAATTACCACCATCAGCGTAACCCATGACCTGGAAGAAGCTTTTGCCATGTCAGACCGTATCGGCGTGATGCTTGGCGGAAGGCTGGAACAATACGACACACCTGCAGAGCTTTACAGTGCACCGGCCACCACACAGGTAGCAGAATTTCTGGGGCCGGTTAACTTTCTGCCCCCCGCAGTCTGCGACAGGCTGGCCCTTGCGCACGGCGGCAACGGGCTGCGGATCAGGCCCGAAGCACTCACCCTGACAAGCCATCCGCAAGGCAAAGGCATTGTAACCGCAATCAGCTACGGCGGTCATTACATCCGCTACAAGGTACAGGTAGGCGACGCCCGCCTTATCGCCTATGCTCTGCATGACGGGCTGAAAGAAGGCGACAGCGTACAGATAGGCGTGGTCCGGTCATTAAATCTTACAGACAGTTAACCGGCCTCGCGCAGCCACTGCCACTGCAGGCCGCCCCGCAAAAGGTCGATAAGCTTCCGGTGCCCTGCCGGAAACGTAAACGCATCCAGCTCGTCAAAGCGCACCCAGCGGCTTTCTGTGGCAGCATGAAGCACCGGAGCCGTATTGCCGTTTTTCAAACCCAACAGGTAGCAGTGCAGATTTACTCTGTACGTGGTGTACCCGTGACGAACCACGGCAATTTTCTCTCTCGGGGTGACGTCAAACTCCATCTCTTCCATAAATTCACGGCAGATTGCCTGTTCCGGAGTTTCACCTTCTTCCACGCTGCCGCCGGGAAACTCCCAGAAGCCTGCCCACACGCCCATTTCAGGGCGCTTCTGAATAAAAATATGCCCTTCGTGCTCCAGCAAACCCGTGGCAACTTCCAATGAAACAATGGCCTTGCGCGGCGCTGTTACCGGCCGTTCATGCGGAATGCCCAGCCGGTATGCCTCGCACCATTCCTGCACAGGGCATTGTTCGCAACGGGCTTTTTTGCTGCACACCAGTGCGCCCAGTTCCATCAAAGCCTGATTAAAATGACGCGCTTTTCCGTCCGGCAAAAGCTCCTGCGCGGTGCGGTGCACAAACGCGATATTTTCCTTTTGCTTAATGGGGGTATCAATGTCGAACAGGCGCGAGAAAACACGTTCCACGTTGGCATCTACCGCCACATAATTCTGCTGAAAAGCAATGGAAGCGATGGCACCAGCCGTATAGTCACCAATGCCCGGCAGTGAGCGGATGGCATCATAATCTGCAGGAAACACACCTGCAAACTCAGTCATTATTTTTTTGGCAGCCTTATGCAGATTCCGCGCGCGGGAATAATAGCCGAGTCCTTCCCATGCTTTTAAAATCGCATCTTCTTCAGCTTCGGCAACAGAACGCACATCCGGAAATCGCTGCATCCAGCGTGTGAAATAGGTTACCCCGCGCTCCATCTGAGTCTGTTGCAGCATAATTTCAGACACCCAGACTCTGTAGGGGCTGTAGTCTTTTCTCCAGGGCAGAGCACGCATATTGGCCGCAAACCATTGTAAGAGAGCTTCCGTAAAACGGGCTTTATCTTTGTTGTGAACCATGCGGCTTTGTAACGTGGCCTGCAAGGCTTGAAAAGCCCTCCCTTACGCAAAGAATTATTCGTCTTGCGATAAAAATGTGGTATACATAAGGCATTCCTTAGGAGCACGCTGTGAGACAATTTCGTAAGCACCTCATAATATTCGCCAGTGGTGCGATTCTGTCGTTGACACTCATCCGGAGCGTATCTGCCGATAAGAGTATGAACGATACGTCCGTATGGGCCGCCAATGACAACCAGCTTCATGTATTTATGATGGCGCTGATCCTTGTTTCCGCCACCATGGCTCTGGCTGCCATCCTGCGTGCCCGGAGGCTTGCAAAAAAAAACGCGGAAGCCCAGAAGCTGCTTGCAGAAAGGGCTATACAAAATGCGGAGTGGGCTGACCGCGAACGCGAATTGCGTACGTTGCTGCAGTATGCATCCATAGGCCTTTTCCGCTCATCGCTTGATGGCTCGCGTTTTATCGAAGCAAACCAGCAACTTGTGAACGATTACGGGCTAAACTCGGAAGAAGAGTTCATCCGGTCGACAACGCCCTTTGATGTGTACGCATCCCCCACAGACCGCGAAACATTTACCCGCCTGCTGCAGGAAAACGGTGTTGTGCGCAATGCCGAATTTTCTCTTAAGGACTATGCGGGAGATCTGCATATAGCCTGTATTTCTGCCATTCTCAGCACGCACAGTGACAACATAGTCGGCATCATCTTTGACGTTACTAAAGAGCGCATGGTCCAGAAAGAGCTGGAAGAAACCAGCACTATGCTGCAAACGCTGCTGGATGCAATGCCTAACCCGTTTTTCTACAAGTCTGCCGACGGGATATACAAAGTAGTCAACCGCGCTTTTTCGCGTATGGTAGGCCTTCCTGTGTCAAAAATAATAGGTTCCGATGTAGCATCATTTGCACCGCCTAAACATGCGCAGATATATAGGGATGCAGACAACGAGCTTTTCAATGCGGCAGGACCTGCTGTCCAGCGGTATGAAACAGTGGTGAAGACAGAACGGGGAATGGCTGAAATTCTGTTGTATAAAGAAAGTATTTTTGATGAACCCGGAAAAGCTGCAGGCATTGTCGGGGTAATCATAGACATCACTTCACGCAAGGAAATGGAAGAAGCCCTGCGACGCGCGGAAGAACGCTACCGCACCATATTCATGCATGCATTGGACGGTATTTTCACTTGCAGCCCGGGCGGCATTCTGCAGGAAATCAATCCGGCATTCGCACGCATGTTCGGCTATGAGAAATGTGATGAACTGCTGCACGAATCCGGCCTTGTAAAAGAACTGTTCATACGCGATGCCGACTTCATAGAGCTTGTGGACAAGCTGCGGCAATCACAACGGCTGACTGCGTACCGTGCCGAAATGAAGCGCCGTAACGGTTCCCATTTCTGGGTGGAAATCAGCTGTCAGGCATTTATAGATCAAAGCGGAAAGCTGACCCGCATTGAAGGTGTCGTTTCCGACATTACGCAGCACATGCTGCATGAACTGGAACTGCGTACTCTTGCCACCACAGATAATCTTACCGGCCTTGCCAACCGTTACGGGCTGGATGAATCTTTTGAACGTCTGCTTGCGCAGGCCAGACGCAGCCAGCGCAAAGTTGGTGTTGCCTTCATTGACCTTGACGGGTTCAAAGACGTAAACGACAAGTACGGTCATGCTTCCGGCGACTTGCTGCTGAAGGAAGTAGGGCATAGACTGCAACAGATTGTCCGCGACACCGATGTTGTAGCCCGTCTGGGTGGCGACGAGTTTGCAGTGCTGCTGTGGGATATCAAAAGCCCCGCAGACCTCAAGCGCTTCGGAGACAAGCTGCTGGATGCATTACGGCCTGAATATGTTTGTGGTCAGTATTCCTGTCAGCTCGGAGCAAGCATCGGCCTCAGCATTTATCCGGAACATGGAAGCACCCCCGGAGAACTGCTGCGACAAGCGGACAACGCCATGTACGGAGTAAAAAATTCCGGCAAAAACGCCGCCCGAATGGCCTCCGATTTTGCGCGTGGCGCTGCGGCAGAAGCTTCTGAACGGGAACAGCCCTAAGCAAGCTTCCCCTTTTCTCCACTATAAATTCCGTGTCATCGACGCAGTGTACTCTTACAGGTGTGCTCTATCAGGCTTCGCCTTTCTGGAACCCCGCGCCTAGCATATAATTTTCATTCATAAAAAAACAGGGCAGCCCGAAAGCTGCCCTGAACACATGCTTCATAATCTTCCGGTTATTTTTTCCACCGCGGCGATTGCAGGTCTTCAAAGGCAGAGAGTGCAGCTGTTGCGCCTTCCCCCACTGCAGTAACAATCTGGCGAATGCCGCCTGTCACATCACCTGCGGCATAGATACGCGGTATATTGGTGCGCATGCTGCGGTCTACAGCTATGGTGCCGTCGCTGTTCAGGTTAACCCCGATCTGCGCAGCAAGCTCGGAATTAGCCACATGGCCCACTGCCACAAACACGCCGTCCAGCGCAAGTTCTTCTGTTTCGCCGGACTTCACGTTTTTAAGTACAGCGCCGGTAACTACACCGTCTTTACCTTTGATTTCTTCAACTACGGTATCCCATATAATGGGAACATCGTCGCGCTTCAAAGCATCCTGCAGCTGTTGTTCGGCACGCAGCTCGTCACGGCGATGCACCAGTGTCACGTCCACGCCAAGGTTTTTCAGATGCAGCGCATCAGTTGCGGCAGTATTCCCGCCGCCTACGATGATAATCTTCTTCCCCTTGAACATGTACCCGTCACACGAGGCGCAATGCGACACGCCTTTGCCGAAATAAGTATCTTCACCCTCAACACCCAGCTCGCGCCACTGCGAACCGGTGGCAAAAATCAGCGCATTGGCCAGAAACACTGTCTTGGCCGTATATACTTCGATATTTTTACCGATTTTGATTTCTTCAATGCCTTCATGCTCGCGGACATTGGAGTATTGGCGGGTATGCGCGGTAAGCACCTCCACCAGATTCATGCCGCCCACATTTTTAAAACCGGGATAGTTTTCAACGGTGGGGGTAACTGCCACCTGCCCGCCCGCAACGGATTTATCCAGCACAACGCTTTTCAACCCGCTGCGCTCGGCATAAATGCCTGCGGTCAGACCGGCCGGTCCGGCCCCTACAATAACAAGGTCCACTTTTTCCACACGGTAATCGTCCCGTGCATCCTGAGTTCCGCCAGCCTCGCGCGTTAATTCTTCCGCGCTCTGCAGTGTCACCAGTTCCAGCACAAAACGCTCTTCAGGCATCAGCCCAATGCTATCAAACGTGTCATTAATATTGGTATGCGGTACCGAACCGACGCCATACTTTTGTGAAAGCTCGGGGAATTCATCCGAGTTAATGGCTTCCGCCCTGACCAGTTCGGGCTTTGCAATGGCAGCACGTACCGCGTTAACAACCTGCCCGGGGCAATACGGGCAACCGGGCGATGAAAACACACGGATTGTCCGCTCTTCCGTCAATTTTTCCAGAGCCTTTTCAAAGGCAGGAGTAACAGCCCCCTTACCCGCGGATACCAGCATGATCGCTTCAATGAAGCCTCTGGCTTCTTCGCCCAGAGGCGCGCCGGTAAAGCGGATGGAATAGTCATCCGCATTCAGCAGAGTGCCGGGCCCGATGGTCACATCAAACCGCTTTGCTTCCTCGCTGTCCAATGTATGTGTACGGGCTTCGATATTTTCCGCCAGCAGGGCTAGTTCTTCTGCAAACCTGATGGCGTAATCATTATACACATTCTGCTCGTCACCATCGGTAAACACATCCAGCGTAACCTTACCCGGCAGTTTTTTAAAAACTCCGGCAAGATGCTCACGCCCCTCTTCGGGAATCAACCACTGACGCTCATTGCTTTTACGGGTATCGCTCATAGGGAGTCTCCGTTGCTGTATAAATAATCATAGGTAACGCAAGTTGCGGATTCTAAAGATGAACATAACACAACAACAGCACGGCGCAAGGCAGACTTGCCTTTTTTGCTCCGGCGAGGCAAACACGGCGTAGACTATTTCCATAACAAGGCAGGTTATCTCATGAGCAATCCCATGGTTCTGCTGGAAACTTCTTCCGGCGACATTCTGATAGAACTGTTTGCAGACAAGGCCCCAAAAAGCGTTGAAAACTTTTTGCGTTACGCTGATGAAGGCTTTTACGAAAACACTATCTTCCACCGCGTCATCAAAAATTTCATGATTCAGGGCGGCGGCGTAACCATGCGCATGGAAGACAAAAAAGGCTACGATGCCATTGAAAACGAAGCCACCAACGGCCTGAAAAACACCCGCGGCACTGTAGCCATGGCCCGCACGGCAGAGCCTCACAGCGCTACCTGCCAGTTCTTCATCAACCTTGTTGACAACGAAGACCTGGACCATCAGGACACCAGCAACGAAGGCTTCGGCTACTGCGTGTTCGGTGAAGTAATTGAAGGCATGGACGTAGTGGACAAAATCGGCAAGCTGAGAACCAAACCCATGGGCGAACATGACGATGTTCCTGTCGATTCCGTTGTCATTACAGGCGTAAGCCGTTTTGACATGTAACCGCCCGCGCTGAGTAAAAAGTTTAAGCCGCCTCTCCTGAGGCGGTTTTTTTGCTTATACGGCAACGCTAAAGAAAGCAGGAATTCAACTCTGCTTTCAGCCTGCACAGTAAAGATGATTCTTCCCTGCACGCTCCACGCAAAAGCACTTCAAATAAAACATGGACGCTTGCAGCGGCCATACACATACCAATATTAACGAAAGTGAACTGTTTTTTTCAAATCTCAGGCAGCCGGCTGCAAAAAATTTTTTCATTATAAAAGCGCTGCATCCATAGGGCGTTCTAAAGAGAACCACTACGTTTCCGGTGCGAACACTTCTACAAACAGTTGCCATGCATACCCGCTCTAGTATAACCTTTTGCGCTGATTTTTATTTTTCATCTGGAAACGACCGAATACAGCACTGTGAAGGGGGTAGTATGCGTCTGTTTCTCAAGGGATTTCTGTTTTCCCTGATAGTCCTGCTTATGAGCGGGGCTGCTGTGTATGCGGCTGACTCCAGCCTTGGTCCTGTCAACGCCGAACGTTTCGGCATCTGGACTCTGGTTCCGCCTCTGGTGGCCATTGTTCTGGCTTTCATCACCCGTAACGTGGTGCTTTCACTTTTCATCGGTGTTTTTTCCGGCGCGCTGATGTTGGAAACCAGGGGCTTTGATCTCTACTCCGGCTTTATTGACGGTTTTCTGCGCGTTTCCGGCGAAATTCTTGGTTCGCTTGCAGACCCGTGGAACGCAGGTATTGTTCTGCAGGTACTTGCCATCGGCGGTCTGATTGCTCTTGTTTCGCGCATGGGCGGCGCAAAAGCCATTGCAGAAGCACTGGCCCGCAAAGCCAAAAACGCCAAAAGCGCTCAGGTTTCCACCTTCCTTATGGGTATCGTGATATTCTTCGACGACTATGCAAACTCGCTTACCGTCGGCCCCATCATGCGCCCCGTAACGGACAAAATGAAAGTTTCGCGCGAAAAGCTGGCATTTCTTATCGACGCAACAGCCGCTCCCATTGCCGGTATGGCACTTATTTCCACATGGGTTGCCTACGAAATCGGCCTTATCAAAGACGGGTTCGACGCCATCGGCCTGCAGGGCAATGCCTACGGAACGTTTGTAGAAACCCTGCCGTTCCGCTTCTACAATATTTTCATGCTGGTTTTCGTGCTGGCAGGCATTTACATGCTGCGTGAATTCGGCCCCATGCTGAAGGCCGAAGTTCGTGCCCGCACCACCGGCAAAGTGATTGAAGACGGCGCCAAGCCCATGGTTGCAGATGAAGCCACCGATCTTGAGCCCGACCCCGACACCAAGCTTTGCATCTGGAACGCCATTATTCCTATCGGTACGCTGATCGTAGCCGCGTTCCTTGGTTTTTACTTTAACGGCTACCACGCCATCATGGGCGGCGACGACGCAGCCCTGATTGCCGCCGTAAAAGACTCCCCGATGAGCTTTGCCTCGCTGCGCGACTGCTTCGGTGCTTCCGATGCTTCCGTGGTTCTCTTTCAGGCTGCTTTGTTTGCCGGTATTGTCGCCATTACCATGGGCATTACCCGCCGTATATTCACGCTGGAAGAAGCTCTCTCCACCTGGGTGCAGGGCATCAAGTCACTTAGCATCACCGCAGTTATTCTGCTGCTGGCATGGTCGCTTTCCGGCATGATCAAAGAACTGGGCACCGCACGATATCTGGTAACTGTCCTTTCCGACACACTGCCGCCGTTCCTGCTGCCCAGCATTATCTTCATCCTCGGCTCTGCCATTTCGTTTGCCACCGGCACTTCATACGGCACCATGGGTATTCTGATGCCGCTGGCCATTCCTCTGGCATGGGCAATCGCACCGGAGCACAACTACCTGATAATGAACATCGGCGCGGTGCTGACCGGCGCCATCTTCGGCGACCATTGTTCGCCCATATCCGACACAACCATTCTGTCCTCAATGGGTGCCGCCTGCGACCATATAGACCACACCCGTACACAGCTGGTGTACGCGCTGGTCGTAGGTGCATGCGCAGTGCTCTTCGGCTACCTGCCTGCGGGCCTCGGCCTGCCGGTTCTGGTTATACTGCCCCTCGGCCTTGTGGCTGTTTGCGCCACCATGCGCATTATGGGTAAACGACTGCCCGATTAGGCAACATCACCGCACTTCAGACAAACAAAGCCGCCGGATGTCTCCGGCGGCTTTTCTTTTTTCAGGCCAGCTCTTTCTGCCCGCTTTTTTTCGGCGTCCTCCGGTATACATGTAACGCCCCGTCACACAGTTCTCGTCAGTCACACGGCCATACCGTTTTCTATGCGCAGGCGTGCAACCCTAGCAGTATGTTCATGGGGCACACTTATATTCAAAAAGAGCCCGCCCTTCCCTTCTTTCACGCATAAAAAAAGCACTGCCGGACGCATCCGGCAGTGCTTGAAAAAAACATTCAGGTAGCTGCTAATCCAGCAGCGGCAATTCAGGAATCCACGACTCGGACACACCTATGACTTCGGCGTTATCCAGCACCAGAATATCTCCCTCCGAAGCAGTGGTGTACTTTGAAACAACACTGCGCCCGCCGAACACGCCGGTACAGGTGATATGATCGCCCACGCCAACACCGATTTCGCCAAGCTTGTGAACCTGATCTTTACGGATATAGACCACAATGTTGCCGTCCAGCACCAGATAGACAGAACGCATAAGCGACTGATCAAGACGTGTAACAGTGCCGCTTATGTTCACCACGCGCCCGTCAAGGTCAGTTACGTGCTTCTTTTCCGCCATATAGTCTGCATGCAGACTGGAAGCACTATATCTGGGGATTGCGGATTTTTTGCCAAGACAGCCACCTAGCAGCAACGCTGCAAGTACAATCACAAGAGCCCCACGCCGAAAATTCACACTCATATACCGTTCCTGTCCGCTTGAAATCTACCAGCCGCCATGCGCAACCGTCATGCGTTAAAGGGCATACGGCTTCCGCTTCCGGCTAGCCGCCTGAAAGAGTTATACCGGGCAAAAGCAAAGCCTTGGCTCCTTTCTTTCTATTACGCACCCTGTGCCATGTTTCAGGGCTGCAGCCGAAACGAAACGACCAGAGCGCGCAATCTTCACGTGCGGCGCAACGGCGTATCTCTGCCCGTTCCCCGCCGCTGCATTCAAAGCAATGCCTACGGATGGTCTGCACGCACGAGCGCTCTGCGTCTTCCGGCTCTTCGCCGTTTCTGAAGGGGTACAAAATGCATGAAGCATCTTCGCAGCCGCGGACCATGCCGGACGAGCCGCCCTGACACGCCACACAGAAACGCCTGATAGCTTTTATGGGTTTCACTTTTGCCATGCGATGGATGTACACATTTTTTTAGTTGCTTGCCATGTATTGCCGCGCACTTTTATGCGGGAATGTATCATCTTTCATCACAGCAAAAGGCCGGAGCGTAATCGCTCCGGCCTGATGATACAAAGTATGACAGCGGGTTACCGGCTTATGCCTTTCCGCAGCATTTTTTGTATTTTTTTCCGCTGTTGCAAGGGCAGGGATCGTTACGTCCCACTTTAGGCTCTTCGCGACGAACGGTCTGGCTGTGCACGTGGCCGTCTTCGTACAGCCACTCGCCGTCAACCCGTACAAAATTGCTGGTTTCACGCAAAGACTGGAGCACACCGCGCATGGTGTATTCGGCCTGAAATTCGACAACGCCTCTGTTGTCGTTTTCGCCGCCTTTTTCAGTGTTCAGCACGGTCAGCTTTGTCCAGCTCATGTGTTCGGACCATTGGCGGATCTCTTCGGCTGTGGCTTCGTCGCGGATATCAGGGTGCGCCGTGGTTTCAAGGTAATCATAGGCGCCTACACAATGCGCGCTGAAGCGCGAACGCATAAGGGCTTCTGCAGTGGCGGCCTTTTTTGTTCCGGCGATAAGAGGCCCGCAGCACGCTTCAAAGTCGTTACCGGAGCCGCAATGGCATAAAGTCATAATCGGTTACCTGTTGTATAGTTTAATTAATGCCCGTGGCATCCATCGTGCCCGTGGGCATGGCAGATTTCCTGTTTATCGGCCAAGTTGCCTTCCAGCCACTGACCGGCCACGTCGCGAACGGGGCCCTGTGCACCGCGCACAACCTGAATGCCGTGCGATTCAAGCTTATTCACAGCACCCAGCCCCATATTGCCCCCGATAAGCACCTTAACACCTTTTTCAACCAGTGTCGGCACAATGTCGGATTTACATCCGCATCCGGGAGGGGGTGTCAGGCGTTCTTCTTCCACAATCTGCCTGCTTTCGTCCACTGTCATAATGGTAAAATATTCGCAATGGCCAAAGTGCTGGTCTACTGCGCCTTCGCGGGTAGGAAGAGCTATCTTCATTGTGGTTATCTCCTTACGGTTCAGTTGATACAGTTAGCTGCATCGAACTATAATTCCCCTTTTGCACAAGTCAATGACCACTTACATCCTTTAGTCGAATTATAACCGCAACACGTTTGTCATAGCCACATTGCTTTGATACTGTACTCTATACTCCCCAGCCGTAGCCAATCATCTCAGGAGGTTCAATTATGCAAAGCGCAGAAGAAAAACGCCGCTACGCGCGGCTTCCTAAAAATTTCCCCCTTGAGGCAAGCATCCTGCAATTTCCTTTTTCCGGCCAGAGCAGCGTAAGCGCCAGCTGTGCAGATATTAGCGGTGGCGGTGTCTGCTTTGAGTCTTCGGCCCGTTTTAATCCCGGAGACAAGCTGAAGCTTACGGTTCACATACCTACCCTGAATAAATTTTCGCCCAGCTTTTTCAAGGTCTATGAAAATGACGCCGACCAATACCTGCAAGCCATCGGAGAAGTGGCATGGGTGGAACGTAACGGAGTAGGTTATATTACCGGCGTAAAATTTGTTGATATTGACTCTGATGCCTGCAGAGCATTGTGCGGCATGGTAGACAAGGCCATGAGAGAAAAATAACGTACATCCGCTCTCTTTTGCAGGCAGACAGTTGCAAGAGCAGTCATAGCGTTGTACCACGCCCTGCAAAGGAGAATACTCATGCTATCAGTTACTCTGGATGATGGCACATTGCTTGTCATCCCCGATGAAGAACTGACTTTTGCTGCCACCCGCGGCTCCGGCCCCGGAGGACAGCATGTCAATGTTACCGCCAGCCGTGTTACAGTCCGGTTTAATGTTGTCCTTTCCGCTGCCCTTAGTGAGCAGCAAAAAAACCGTATCATGTCCCGGCTGTCTACGCGCATATCTTCTGAAGGAATCATTTCCGTCTCCTCCAGCGACGGGCGCAGCCAGCATTCCAATAAGGCCATAGCGCTGGAACGTCTGGGAGAACTGTTAAAAGTGGCCCTGCATGTGCCCAAAAAGCGCACAAAAACCCGCGTGACACTGGCACAGAAGCAAAAGCGACTGGATAACAAAAAAAGACGCTCCGCCATAAAACGTACAAGAAATAAGGCCGCGCAGGATTACTGACGCGGCTTTACTTTTACCACCGCCAGAAAAGTCCTGACCCGTCATCCCTCAGTCCCCCTAGGCGCTCCCAGACATGCTCAGGCGAAAGACTGGCTGCTCCACATTCTCATACATATAATTACAGCAGCGCTGCCCGTCAGAAACAATGGTCCAACCTCTTTCAGGGGCTGGACACCACGCAAATCCAAACTTTCACATTCGCAGTGTCGCACCGCATTTTCCAATAATACATAACAGGCTGATCCAAAAAAATAATTTGCCGACTTTGCTGGTTACGGGCTCAACGGCCTGATTTGATTTTCGCTCTACTGGCTATGAAAGTTATTTTTTTCATAATCTACCGCACTGGTTGATCATTCACTCCCACACCATACAGCGGCACGAAAAAACCTGTATTCCTGCACTTGTTTTATCTTGAGCAGCCATGCTAGTGCTTCTTCTTTGGTTGCACACCCAACCAAAGAGATAATTATACGCGTGCCCGCCTTCATTTCTGCGTTGACATACGCCAAAAGCCTGACAATATGGATAGTAGGCCATAGTCCCATTCGGGGCATTGTAACAGCGGCGCAGACAAAACTGCGCGCAGAAACAGTTTTATTAAGGAGCGAACCATGGCCAAAACCAGTACTCGTGGCAGAAAGGCATCACCGGAAGCAGCAGCATTCAGAAAGTTGCTGCGTAACGCCAGCGCAACCGGCGACTCCACAAGCAGAGTCCAGCGTGTAATGCTGGCGCTTGGGTATTCCGTATCCATGACGCCTGCGGGCTTTCCCGCTTTTGAGCGCAAAACAGAGCACAAAGGCATTCCCGTAACCGTATGGGTTATGACCCGCGAAGATTACTCTTGCCCTGCATCACTTTTGGACCCTGTATTTGTAGGCTTTTATTCCACCGAAGGTCCGCTTGAGATGGTAAGCAACGAAGAGCACCCCCGCCTGCTCGACTATCTGCTGAAATACCACGACAAGGCTCTCGGGGCAGAAAAAGACACTACCGGCACCGGCAACTGAGTGCCGCCGCTTCTGCGGTTACAGGTAATATTACATACAGATGTCTGACCATTCGTGCGCAAAGGCACCGCAACCGATGACAACTGTACAGTTTGCAGTGCGCGGTTGACCCTGTTCTGGCTTGGGGCTATTCTCCTCCACTGCATTTCGCCGAAGGAGAAACCCATGCTTGATCTTAAATTGCTGCAGCACGACCCGCAGGTTGTTGCCGACGCGCTTGCCAAGCGCAATTCCAGCATTGATATTTCTGAATTTACCGCACTGGACCAGCGCCGCAAGGAGCTGCTGCTGGAAGTGGAAACGCTGAAAAGCGAACGCAACAAGGCCTCCGGCGAAGTTGCCCGCATGAAGCGTGCCGGAGAAAACGCCGACGACCTTATTGCCAAGCTCGGCCAGCTTTCCGACCGCATCAAAGAGCTGGATGTTGAGACTGAAGCCGTAAAGGCAGAAGTGAACAACTGGCTTATCACGCTGCCCAATATTCCTGACGAAAGCGTCCCGCAGGGTGCAGATGAAAACGACAACGTTTTCCTGCATGCATGGGGCGAAAAGCCGCAGTTCGATTTCACACCTAAGGAGCATTGGGAAATAGGCCCCGCTCTGGGTCTTGACTTCGAACGTGGCAGCCGCCTTATCGGCAGCCGCTTCACTATCCTGTGGCACTGGGCAGCCAAGCTGGAACGCGCCCTGACGGCTTTCTTCCTTGATGTCCACACCCGCGAACACGGCTATATGGAAGTGTTCCCCCCTGCCATGGTCAACCGTCAGACCATGACCGGCACCGGCCAGCTGCCCAAGTTTGAGGAAGACCTCTTCAAACTGAACGAATCAGACTATTACCTGATTCCCACTGCCGAAGTGCCCCTTACCAACCTGCACAGCGGTGAAGTAGTGCCCGAAGAAAAACTGCCCATCGGCTACACTGCACAGACACAGTGCTTCCGCTCCGAGGCAGGCAGCTACGGCAAAGATACCAAAGGCCTTATCCGGCAGCACCAGTTCACCAAGGTTGAAATGGTCCGCTTTGCGCACCCTGAAAAATCTTTTGAAGAGCTGGAAAAGCTGCGCGGCCACGCCGAAGTGCTGCTTCAGAAGCTGGGCCTGCACTACCGTGTAGTGACCTTGTGTTCCGGCGATATGGGCTTTTCCGCCGCAAAGACCTATGACCTTGAAGTCTGGCTGCCCGGTCAGGACAAGTACCGTGAAATTTCGTCCTGTTCCAACTGCACAGATTTTCAGGCACGACGCGCCAACATCCGCACTAAGCTTGCAGATGCGAAGAAGCCCGTGTTCCTGCATACTCTGAACGGTTCCGGCCTTGCAGTTGGCCGTACTCTGGTAGCTATTCTGGAAAACTACCAGCAGGCAGACGGCAGTGTTGTGGTGCCTGAAGCGCTGCGCCCCTACATGGGCGGCGTTGAAGTTATGACACCAGACGGACCTTTTTAATCAAAATAGCGGTGAAGAATCAGTGTGTTGCAAAAAAAATAAATTTTTCTGCAAACAACCGCTTGACAGCGTAGCCCCTTCACCGTAAAACGCTTTCCTCACGTCGGGGGCGTTAACTCAGTCGGTAGAGTACCTGCCTTTTAAGCAGAGAGCCGCTGGTTCGAGTCCAGCACGCCCCACCACAAGCGAACATAAGGGTTACGATGAAAATCGTAACCCTTTTTCGTTTGCAAAATCTGCCTGATGTATCTTCGCCCACTCCGGCTGCACCAGTCAGCCAGCCCAGCCACACACAGTATTTACGCTTTTCATCCGCAATGCATCGCTGCGGCCTCCGTTGTGACAGTAATCACGCCGGATGCAGGCAAAGGTATGTGTCATCCCCCTCCCAACTGTAAGCACATGCAGAAACAGCAACGGCCAACCGGCAACGCAGCAGTACAACAGCGCAACGAAAAAGACAGAAGCTGTATGCCTTCAGCTACTGTGTTGGGTTATTCTGCCACACCCCCGAGGTCTTAATAGCAACAAACATAATGTCCTCCATTCATTTTGCCTGAACGCTTCCTTCGCCCACGTCCAGTCAGGCATCTTCAACATAGTGTATGTTGCGGCCCCTCCCTTTCTCTCACATTGCAAAGACCTCGCGCGACCATAACAACAGGTGCAGGGCCAATACGACAGCGCCCCTGCGCTCCTATCGGCAACACACCGCCAAAACAGCACATATACACTCTGCACATTCTTGCAAATACTTTCCGCAAACGTTTGCAGCATGCGGAAAACTCCGTTAGACTGATTACCGTGCTGTAGGCAGATCACTTTTTTTCAGCACTATCTTCATTGCCTGCCACGGCACCTGTAGTGAGCATCAGCTCTTTAATTATACAATCGGGGGAAAATATATGGGCATTCAGGTTTACAACGATATTCCGCATAGGCGCCGCAACGCACTGACAGGAGAATGGGTCCTTGTTTCACCGCATCGGGCTGCGCGGCCATGGCAAGGGCAACAGGACGCGCCGGATTCCAGCCTGCTGCCGCAATACGACGACCAGTGCTACCTATGCCCCGGAAACGCTCGTGTAGGCGGTGTGCGCAACGAAGAGTATACCGGAACTTTTGTCTTCAATAACGACTTTCAGGCGCTTAAGGCAGACAACTCGCCCCTCGGGCTGCCAGTAGGCAAAACCTCATCCACCAATCCCGACGATGATCTGTTCACCGCACAACCGGAAACCGGTATTTGCCGCGTTATCTGCTATTCGCCGCGACACGACCTGACAATGGCGCGCATGAGCGCTGCTCAGGTAGAAGACATCGTGACCACATGGCAGCAGGAATATGCATACCTATGCGCCAATCCCCACATAGATTACGTGCAGATATTCGAAAATAAAGGTGCCATGATGGGGTGCTCCAACCCGCACCCGCACGGGCAGATATGGGCCAGCGCGTCCATCCCGCACACTGTGCAGCAGGAACAGACCATGCAGATACGCCATCTGCGCGAAAATGGCAGCTGCCTGCTGTGCCGTTATACACAGCGAGAAGAAGAAGCCGGCAGCCGTATTGTCTTCCGTAACGACTCCTTTACGGTACTTGTTCCCTACTGGGCTGTATGGCCTTTTGAAACCATGATTCTGCCACGTCGTCACTCTGCACATATCGCAGACATGACGGATAAGGAAAAAGCCGACCTTGCCGATGCGCTCATCCGTCTCGGAACACGCTACGACAACCTTTTTAAAACATCGTTCCCTTATTCCATGGGCATACACCAGAAGCCCTGCAACGGCGGTACACACCCCGAATGGCATTATCATTTCCATTTTTATCCACCGCTGCTGCGCTCTGCCTCGGTGCGCAAGTTCATGGTCGGATATGAAATGCTGGGCAGCCCGCAGCGCGATCTGACACCGGAGGCAGCAGCAGAGTTATTGCGCGCCACCTCTGATACCCACTACCGCGATTCCGGAGAATAGCATGGCAGCAACCAACCTCTTTACGCAGCAGGAACTTATCGACGCTCTACGGCAAGGGGCTATGGATGATGTGCTGGCGGCACTGTATACGCCTGACATTGCATCCGCCGCTGATAAAGACGTACCGCTGCAACGCCATGTGCAGCAAAGCGCAGCTGCGGCTTGCAACGGCATGAAGCACTCTTCAGACATGCCAGCTGCGCAACAGGCGAACGATGCAGACAAAGCAACGGGACAACAACTCCCTGAACCCGCCGCTGCCACACGTAGCGTACAGGATCAAAACAGTCCGGCAAATCCCCTGCCATACGGCGATGAAGCAAACGCCCGGGAAATCGTTGCCCAGCGCATCCGTATAGAGCAGTTGCTGCAACAGCATCTGGTAACGTACGGACCAAGGCCATGCGCCATTTTTACTGCCCCCGGCAGAACAGAGCTTGTAGGCAACCATACTGACCACAACCGGGGCACAGTTGTTGCCGCAGCAGTTACACTGGACTGCGTAGCTGCAGCCTCTCCCCGCAGCGACACGCTTGTTCATCTGCTCTCTGCAGGGTTTGATGCTCCTGTTGCCATCGACATTGCAGACACACGGGTACACGGCGAAGAAAAAGAAACAACCGCCGCTATCATCCGCGGCTTGGCTGCGGGCCTTACCACCAGCGGACGCCCAGCAGGCGGCTTTGATGCCTGCGTGCACAGCACCATTCCCGTGGGTGCGGGACTCAGCTCTTCCGCCGCTTTCGAAGTTCTTACCGCACGCATTTTTACAGGACTTTACTGTGATGAGTTTCCGCCAGCGGAAGAACAGGCAAGGCTGGCGCACAGTACAGAGGTTACTTACTTCGGCAAACCCTGCGGCGAAATGGACCAGATAGCTTGTGCAGGAGACGGCGCATCCGTAATCCGCTTTGCAGTGCCGGACGGCAAGACCATAACGGCTTTGCCATTGCACATCACGGCATCAGGATACCAGCTCGTTGTGGTAAACACAGGTGGCAGCCACGCCGACCTTACCCCCGAATATGCTGCCATCCCGCATGAGATGCAGGCCGCAGCCGCTGTTTTGGGGCAAAAGGTCGCCCACGGCATTACCACAACGCAAATCATGGCTTGCGCCGCAAAAATACGCAGCATTGCCGGAGATCGCGCCCTGTTGCGTCTGCTGCACTTTGCAGAAGAAACGCAGCGGGCGGAGAACACAGCTGAAGCCATCGCAAACAACGACATCGCCTGTCTGCTGAAACTGATACGTGCCAGCGGCGATTCTTCGTGGCGGCTGTTGCAGAACTGCTACCCCCAGACAGCAGTGGAACAGCCCCTGACTGTTGCTCTGGAACTTACGCGGCTGCTGCTGTGCGGAAAAGGCGCATGGAGGGTGCACGGAGGCGGGTTTGCCGGAACCATTCAGGTGTACGTGCCCATAGAAGATATTTCCCGATACACTGCACAGATGGAAGCAGTCTTCGGCGCAGGCAGTGTTATCAAATTAAGCATCAGGCAACATAACCTGCCTGTTCTCCAGCATGTAAAGCCACAAGACCTTTAACGCGCACAATGCGGTTACCACATAACTTTTTGTACCAATCTTTGACAAAAGCATGTAAATAAGGCCAAACTGCAAACGTTTGCGGTAACACAAACGAAATAGCAACAACCTGCTCATACCAGCACCGGATCGGGATACTTCATGCGGCAGTACACCATCAAAGACATCGCTAAAGAGCTTGGCATTTCGCCCTCTACGGTGTCGCGTGCGCTCAGCGGTCATCCCGACATAAGCGATAAAACAAGTGCAAAGGTCAAAGAGCTTGCCGCCCGCTTTAATTACCAGCCCAACCTTGTAGCCAAAAGCCTGCAACAGAAGCATTCCAGCACCATCGGCGTTATTGTGCCTGAAATCAGACACGACTTTTTTGCTGCCACCATCAGCGGCATCGAGCAAGTCGCCTACGATGCCGGATACGCCACCATGCTGTGCCAGAGCCACGAATCGTTACTGCGGGAATCCACAAACATACGTGCACTGGTAGGTCAGCGGATCGCAGGGCTGCTAATTACGGCTTCGTGCGAAACAAAAGACACCGCGCACTTTGCCCCCGCCCGTCAAAGCCATATTCCGGTTGTCATGTTTGACCGTGTGCCGGAAGACTTTACCGGCAGCAGTGTAACCGTAAGCGACGAGCAAGGCGCATACGACATAACCTGCCTGCTGATAAAAAAAGGCTATCGCCGCATAGCGCATATCGGCGGCTGGCAGCATCTGCCCGTTGGCAGAGCGCGCCATGCCGGATTTATTCGGGCGCTAAGCGAGGCGGGCATCAAGCCCCGTCCTGACTATATTCTGGAAGGCGGCTTTGATGAGAAAGACGGAAAACAGGGCGCAGAGCGATTATTCGCCCTGCCGCAACCGCCCGACGCCATAATGTGCGCCACAGACCCCATTGCAGTGGGCGTTTACACAGCAGCGCGCGAGCGCAGCCTTTCCATTCCACAAGACATTGCGGTTTCGGGCTTCAGCGACAACCCGCTGAGCGAACTGGTTACACCGACACTGACCACGGTGCACCAGCCAGCCTTTGAAATAGGCCGAACCTCCGCTCTGTTGCTTCTGGACATAATTGCCGGCAACGCAGGCAGCAGCCCCGTCAACGTGACATTACCAACCCGCGTTGTTGAGCGGGAATCTGCATAGAGGTTAGCATGAACAGGCAGCAACAGACCATAGTTACCGCAACAAGGCGACAGTACGAGGTCCCCCCGCTACAAGGCGGCAGCGCTGCAACCTGTATTCAAAACACCTCTTCCACTGCGCAATTTCCTGCCTGCCGTCAGCCCGATGATCTTACCGCAGCCTCATCCGGCTTGAACGCAATCCCTTATTCCACCGCCGGCTCGCCTCAATGCCATGAGGTTGACTGGCCTACGCAGGAACAAGGCAGCACAACGGCCGATGTCCGCCTTTTCATGCTTCGCAATACAAATGGCATGACTGTTCGTATTACAAATCTCGGTGCCAGACTGGTTTCCATCACCTTACCACACGATGAAACAGCCATAGAGCCGGATTCCTGCTATACAGCAGAACACGATATTTCCCGCAGGAGCTGCGGGACTATTGATGTTATTCAAGGGTACGACAGTCCCGCGCGCTATGTTGACGATCCGTATTACATGGGGGCGGTTATCGGTCGCCTTGCAAACCGTACAAAGGCAGCCAGATTTACCCTTAACGGCAAAACGTACCGTCTGACAGCCAACGACGGAATCAATCATCTGCACGGCGGCAACACCGGGCTGCATAACAGGCTGTGGCAGGCAACGCCCCAAGTCCGCAACAAAGCCGCAACACTGGTGCTGCAATGCACCAGCCCTGACGAGGAAGAAGGCTACCCCGCCACACTGCACCTGACAGCAACCTATACCCTGACAAACGACAACACGCTGCGGCTCGAACTAAGCGCGGCTACAGACGATACAGCGTCGGTTCTGACACCGGTATCACTGACCGCCCATCCTTATTTCAATCTGGCAGGGCACGACACCGCAACGCTGGATGGCCACATTCTGACTATTCATGCGGACCGCTATCTGCCGCCGGGGGGCACCCCCGATAAGGGCACGGAGGGCGAAAAAGCACAGTCAGCAGGCGTATGTGAAGGGACGGAGCAGCTTACGTCAGCAGAAGGGTACAGCCGGATTCCTGCAGGCAAAATTTATTCTGTGCACGGTACGCCGTTCGACTTCAATAACCCAAGAGATCTGACACAGGCGCTGCATGAGGTGCCGGAAGGTTTTGACCATTACGCTATTATCACGCTGCCCGAAGCAGCATCCGTCCGTCATTCACAGTCGGGAACCGAAGACACCTGCCCGCAGCTTTGCCACGCCGCCACACTGCACCACGCCCCCACAGGCAGAACCATGCAGGTGCATACCAATCAGACCGGACTGCAATGCTACACGGCAAACTTTATCGCACCAGACACACCCGGCAAGAACGGTGTGCACTACCAGCCGCAATCGGCAGTGTGTCTGGAACCACACGGCTACCCCAATGCCGTTAATAACGCACACTTTCCCCAAATTTTTGTTACAGAGAAACAACCGCATACTCATATTACCGAGTATCGCTTTTTCACCCACAAGGCGCAGCAGGGTACAGCCCTCTGCCGAAAAGCATGAAGCGGGACACATATGGAAAAGGTATCGTTAACCAACATCAGTAAACGCTATGGCGATGTGCGGGTCATCCATGATGTGAGCCTGTCCATCAAAGAAAACGAATTCATCGTTCTTGTAGGCCCTTCGGGCTGCGGCAAGTCCACCATTCTTCGCATGATCGCCGGTCTTGAAAGCGTAAGCGGGGGCGAAATCCGCATCGGCGACCGTGTGGTCAACGACGTTCCCCCTAAAGAACGTGACGTTGCCATGGTCTTTCAGAACTATGCACTTTATCCGCACATGACTGTGGGTGAAAACATGGGCTTCAGCCTGAAAATGCAGAAGCGTCCCAAAGATGAAATAGAGCGCAAGGTACATGAAGCCGCAGAAATTCTGGGGCTAACGGATTACCTTGCGCGCAAGCCTGCCGCACTTTCCGGCGGTCAGCGCCAGCGTGTAGCCATGGGCCGTGCCATAGTACGCAAGCCTCAGGTGTTTCTGTTTGACGAACCGCTTTCAAACCTTGACGCACAGTTGCGTACCCAGATGCGCATGGAGCTGAAAAAACTCCACCTCAAGCTGAACACTACCACCATCTATGTCACCCACGATCAGGTAGAGGCAATGACCCTTGCCGACCGCATAGTTCTTTTAAAAGACGGCCACATCCAGCAGGTGGGAGCCCCCGTCGAGGTTTTCGAGCAGCCCGTCAATGTATTCACAGGCCGCTTTATCGGCAATCCGCCCATGAACGTGCTGCAGGGTACATTCTATTCTGACGGCAGCGGCAAACATGTTGCCATAGAATCGTTACGCATTCCGCTGCCTGACACCACAGGTACCACTCTGGCAGACGGTACCGCCGTTATCATCGGCATACGGCCTGATGCCATCAAAACAGGCGATGCTTTGACACACCTGCCGCAGGCAGCCACATCTGATGCCAGAGTGGAAGTGGCGGAAATTCTGGGCGGCCAGTCTCTGCTGGAAATTTCCGCAGGTGGCATTTCCATGATTGCAGAAGTGGCAGGCAGAGTGCTTGTACGCCCCGGCAACACCATTCGTGTAGGCATAGACCCTGAACGGGTACTGCTGTTTGACCCGCAAACACAGATGGCCGTTGCATAATGCGCCGTACCGTGCGCTCCGTAACGGTACGGACGCACTATGAATAACACATGCCTGCGCCACGCGCAGGTACGGGACTACCGGACAACTGGTCCGGAACACAGCGGAAAAGTGGCGGGACGCCAGTCCGCAACAACCCAGGAGGAAAGGTATGAAAAAACTTTTCACCAAAGCGGCTGTGGTGGCAGCTGCCGTATGCCTTATGGTTACGGCACCTCTGATGGCTCAGGCTAAAGACAACCTGAGCGGCACTCTGGAAATTTTCTCGTGGTGGGCAGGTGACGAAGGCCCGGCACTCGAAGCGCTCATCAAACAGTTTAATGAGCAGTACCCAGATGTCACGGTTGAAAATGCAGCCGTTACCGGCGGCTCCGGCATCAATGCCCGCGCCGTACTTAAAACCCGTATGCTGGGTGGCAATCCCCCCAACAGCTTTCAGGTGCACGCCGGTCAGGAACTGATCGGTACATGGGTCAAGTCTGACCGCATGGAAGACCTTACATGGCTGTTCGAAGAACAAGGCTGGATGGATGCATTCCCTTCAGACCTTATTAACCTGATCGGCACCGACAAAGGCATCTGGTCTGTTCCTGTAAATGTTCACCGTTCCAACGTAATATGGTTTGTACCTGCCAACCTTGAAAAATGGGGCGTAACTGTTCCCGCGGACTGGAACGAATTTCTGGCCATCGCACCTAAATTGCAGGCAAAAGGTATTGTACCGCTGGCTCTTGCCACCAACTGGACAGTAAACCACCTGTGGGAGTCTGTAGCACTTGCCTCCATGGGTCCCGACAAGTGGGATGCATTGTGGCGCGGCGAACTGGCGTGGACCAGCCCTGAAGTAATTCAGGCATGGGAACTGTTCGGTAAAGTACTGCAGTACACCAACGCCGATGCCAGCTCGCTTTCGTGGCAGCAGGCCACCGACATGGTTGTTGACGGCCGCGCCGCATTTAACGTGATGGGCGACTGGGCAGCAGGCTACATGAATACCACCCTGAAGCTTGCTCCCGGCACCGGCTTCGGATGGGCTGCATCTCCCGGTACAGACGGCATCTTCATGTTCCTTGCAGACTCCTTCGGCCTGCCCGTGGGTGTGGAAAACCGCGACACCAGCGTTGCATGGCTCAAGCTGGTCGGTTCCCGTGAAGGCAGTGACATATTCAACCCCCTGAAGGGTTCCATTTCGCCCCGCCTTGATACCGACCTTTCGCTGTACAATGCGTACTCCAAGTCCGCAGCCGGCGACTGGGGCAAAAACCGCATAGTGGGCAGCCTTGCTCATGGCGTAACCGCCAACGAAGGCTTTATGAGCGACTTTGCTTCTGTAATGGAAATGTACCTGAAAAGCCGCAATGCGGAACAGGCCGCCAAAGCCTGCAACGCCATTGCTGTAAAAAACGGCATTGCCAAGAAGTAACTTGTAATTGATTCACCGCGCCGGAGGCTGCACAGCCTCCGGCGCATCACACGGGAAACCAGAATCATGGCTGATATTTCTCGGGACAAATGGAAAGCGCTACTTACGCTTTCGCCGTCCATTGTACTCATTGCGGTGTTTGTGTACGGCTTTATCGGCAACACCATTCAGATTTCGCTGACAGACTGGGGACGCGGCGCGGCACTCTCGCTGAATCCCGAGATCAATTACATCGGCTTCGAAAACTACATAGAGTTGTTTACAGGCTTTATTGACGGCCGATTCCGGCAGGACATGGTCAATGCCACGTTCTATTCCGTCACGTTGCTGGCAGGAGCCATAGGACTCGGGCTGTTCATAGCCATTCTGCTGGACAGAAAACCCCGCGGCGAAGACATCCTGCGCACAATTTTTCTGTACCCCATGGCGCTGTCTTTCATCGTCAGCGGCACAATATGGCGCTGGTTGCTGGCTCCACAGGGCGGCGTCAACGTGTTGCCTACGTACTTCGGGTTTGAAAAACTCAGCTTCAAATGGCTGACCAGCAAAGAAACCATTTTCGCATTCAACTGGCAGAACCTGCTGCCGATGCTTCTTTCCCTAATTGCCGCTGTGCTTATCGTCACAGGCTTTGCCTATCTGCGTTCAAAACGTAAGCGCGCCACAAAGCTGCTTGCAACAGGAACTCTGCTGGGGCTGTTTGTTGCCATCGCCGGAAGCAGCCTGCCTCAAGCGCTGTTCATGGAAGAAATGCACGGTTTCAACCTTGCCACAATAGGTATTATCGTTGCCACGGTGTGGCAGTATTCGGGCTATACCATGGCCCTGTATCTGGCAGGGCTGCACGGCATTTCGCAGGATATCGCAGACGCAGCCCAGCTGGACGGAGCATCACAGGCGGCATACTACCGCTATGTGGCTATCCCCATGCTCAAGCCCATCACCATAAGCGCTGTTATCATTCTTTCGCATATCTCGCTGAAGATGTTTGACCTTATCTTTGCCATGACCGGGCCGGATAATGCCGCCACCGGCCACCCTGCTCTGCTTATGTACCTGACCACATTCAGGGCAAACGATTTTGCCAAAGGTGCAGCCATTGCCGTTGTTCTATTCCTGCTGGCCGCCATGTTCATCATACCGTACCTTGTCAGCTCATATCGGCAGAAAAGGAGGGGCTACTAATGAACCGCGCATTCTCTCCTTCCCGCGTGCTGCTGTATCTGGTGCTGGTATTGCTGGCTATCCTGTATATCACGCCTGCGTACATGGCGCTTATCACAGCTCTTAAGCAGCCTGCGGAAATCAGCCTGCCCACTGCGTGGGAACTGCCTTCTGCGGCCAACTGGACCAGCTTTGCCGATGCGGCGCGCAAGCTGGGACCCAACTTTATCAACAGCCTTATTCTGACTGTCTGCGGTACGATAGGCTCTACCGTGCTCGGATCGCTGAACGGCTATGTGTTTTCCAAATGGAAATTCAAAGGCAGTGAAATCGTCTTTACGCTGTTCCTCTTCGGCATGTTCATTCCGTACCAGATCATCCTTATTCCGCTGTTCAAGCTGCTGCGCGATATGAATCTGTACGGCGGTCTGCCGGGGCTGATTCTTGCCCATATCGTATACGGACTGCCCATCACCACGCTGATCTTCCGCAACTTCTACAGCCAGATTCCCACAACGCTTGTGGAGTCTGCCCAGCTGGACGGCGCAGGGTTCTTTTCCATTTACCGTCATGTAATCTTCCCGCTCTCCATTCCGGGTTTTGTTGTAACCAGTCTGTGGCAGTGTACCCAGATCTGGAACGAATTCCTGTGGGGGATAACGCTTACCAAACATACCTCTGCTCCCATAACAGTGGGCCTTGCCCAGCTGGCCGGAGGACAGGCCGTCAGCTGGAACCTGCCCATGGCGGGCTCCTTCATTGCCGCACTGCCGGTGCTGCTGATGTACATTCTGCTGGGACGTTACTTTATCCGCGGCCTGTTGGCCGGTTCGGTAAAAGAATAATCCGGCCCACGCACACCAAAAAACAAAAGACGGGCGTTCCTTCCGGAATGTCCGTCTTTCTTCTGCAGTCCGCATAATGCAGGCTGCACCCTCTTTTTCGCTTCATTTTCGTATAATTATGCATGTGCCTTTTGCACCTGCACGCTGTGTGCGCTTCAAATACACCGCCTAGTGACTTTGATGATACTCCGCAAAAGCCGTGGCAGCAAGCGGGCACAAACATCGCGTACGCACGCCTCCCTGTGCAGGGCCAAATCAGGCATGCTCAGGTATCAGCCCGCGCAGACAAAAGGTATTGCCCACCCTTTGCTACCGGAACCGCAGATTTGACTACCTATAAAACAGACACAAAGTCTGTACTCGCTAGGTATGTGGCAAGCAGCTGTGCAGGACGGCAATTATACTAACAAAATGTTCCCGCCATATGACCGGAAGCAAGATAATGCTGTCAGCCGGACACTAATCCAGCCTGCGGCTTTCACGCGTACAACCCCTGATACGGTGCTGACGGCGCAGCCTCCATTTCTTCCTGGCAATGGATACACAATGTGCTGGTAGGGCTTGCCGTTAGACGCGCAATGCCGATTTCTTCACCGCATTCGCCGCATATGCCGTATGCTCCGGCAGAAAGGCGCTTAAGCGCGGACTCTGCAGCCACCAGCTGTTCTGCCAGCCTTTCATGCAACGTCATATCAAGCGTATGTTCCGCCAGACGCGAGGCCAGTTCATTTTCATCCGGACATGCTAGCACTGCCGCTTCGGGGCCGGATTTCATGCCGCATTGATGCTTCAGAAACGCCACCTTATCGCGCAAAGACCGTGCAATGGAACAAAAGCCGTTGTCATTCATGCCTGTACTCCATGAGTTTGCAGTTTTCTGATGCTTCAGGGTTTTGCCTCTTCAGGCTCATCTCTGCACGACAGTTCCGTTACGGATTTCTTACAAACACGTTGCGCCCGTTATCTGCCGCCGGATTTCATCAAACAGTCACCTGCTGTTCACCTCATGTTCACACCACACGCCTAGCACAACGGTGTGAAAACCATCTTCGGCACAGCACCCTAATCAAGGAAAGGTGAACACATGCTGAAACAACGCACCGGACAGCAGGCATTGCTTTCCACGCAGGCACATAACATTCCTTTTTCAATTCTTCCCCCTGCGGCAAAAGCCCTTCCGAAACCGCTGCGTAACTCACTGATACACGCGTTGCGCCTGCCGTTACTGCTTTCCATGTACGAACAAGTTGCCACAGGCAGTGCCGCCGCAACGGTAACAACACCTGAGAGAGGCAATACGCATAAACCGTATGCTCCCGCCTTCACCACAGACATTTTTCGCAGACTGTCAGACATGCAGACAGAAGGGCGCAGCCGGAAAGCTCCGCTCGACTTTGCCCGTGACGCACTGAAAATCCTTGATATCAATCTTGATGTGCATATGCAGCATCAGGCTGATCTTGCCGACCTGCCCGCGGACAAGCCTCTGGTTATCGTTTCCAACCATCCTTTCGGGGTGCTGGAAGGACTGGTGCTGATGGCGACTCTGCTCCCTGTTCGCCCCGATACGCTGTTTCTGGCAAACGTTCTGTTACGCAGCATTCCTGAAATCCGGGACATGATCCTGCCGGTAAACCCGTTTTCTTCAAAAGAAGCCCGCCGCGAAAACATCCGCGGGCTGCGCGCCGCCATGGGGCATCTGCGTCAGGGCGGCTGCCTGTGTGTCTTTCCCGCCGGAGAGGTAGCGCACCTGCATCCGCTTCGCCGCGCCATCACTGATCCGGCGTGGAATCATAACATAGCGGGCATCATACGCCGTACAGGAGCCGCCGTACTGCCCCTGCACTTTGAAGGGCGCAACAGCATTTTCTTTAACCTGCTGGGGCTTATCCACCCTTTTGCGCGCACAGCCATGCTGCCTGCGGAACTTTTAAAAAAACGCTCGTCCACCATCAGACTGAACGTGGGCCGCATCATACCGCCATCCGTCTTTCGCAATCTGCCGGATGATGCGGACATTACCGCCTACCTTCGAGCCCGCAGTTATGCTCTTGCGCAACCTGCCGGAGCTGAAAAGCGATCTGTTCATGTCTCGCCTGCAAAACAGGCTCCTGTGGCAGCACCTTTTCCTCTGGCACGACTGCAGGCGGAGCTCAGCCAGTTGCCGGAAGAGCAGATTCTCGTACAGGAAGAAAAGTATCTGGTGTTTGAATCCCGCGCCTGGCAGACGCCTTGTTTTCTTCACGAAATCGGCAGGCAGCGGGAAATCTCTTTCAGGGAAGTAGGCGAAGGCAGCGGGCAGGCACTGGATACTGATATATACGACAATCATTATGACCACATCATTCTGTGGCATAAAGAAGACCGACGGCTTGCAGGCGCATACCGTATCGGACAGACAGGCCGCATCTTGCCGGAATACGGCATCAAAGGACTATATTCTTCCACGCTGTTTCGCTTCAGCTCACGCTTTTTCACGCAAGACAACAACGCGCTGGAGTTGGGCCGCGCGTTTGTAACCAGACCGTACCAACGGGACTACGCCCCGTTGCTGCTTCTCTGGAAAGGCATTGCCCGCTTTGTACTGCGCCGCCCCGGTGTTCGCAGGCTCTTCGGCCCTGTGAGTGTAAGCCTTGAGTATAGTCCGTATTCACGCAATGTCCTGACTTCCTTTATGGTTCAGCATCACTATGACACCTACCTTGCCGGTATGGTGTCAGGCCGCAAAACACCGCAGTATAAAAAGGACAAAAGAGCTCCTGACATGGTGAATCTGCAGGCAATGCAGTTCAGCGGATTATGCAATCTGGTTAAAGACGTTGAGGGCGGGCGCTCTATTCCCATACTTTTCAAACATTACCTCAAGCTTGGCGGCAAGATAGCAGCCTTTCACGAAGACACAGCATTCAAAACACTGGATGCATTTTTGTGCATAGACCTTGCGGACGCTCCTCCAGCCATGCTGCAACGGTACATGGGTAATGAGGATGCAGAAAACTTTCTCAGAAAATGTAACAGCGCGTAACAGCCTGCTGTGTCCACACAAGCAGCGTGTTTCATACAGGCTGAACAAACATGATAACGCCGCCGGAGTTGCCGTCTCTTGCGACAGGCAAACCGGCTAAAGACATAAAGCAGGGACCAAAGGAATACTTCAGATAACAGCCCTGCAGAAAAGATTGGTATGCCATGCTGGTGCATTACCTGCTTTCGGGTGGCTTCTTTCCGCGTTATCCGCAATCTGTAGCAGCCGCTCCGATATCATCCCGGGAAGAGTGCAGGGTAAATCCCTCGCCACTGCGTTTGTGCGGGTATTGATCGTAACTCCTCCGGTCATGCCCAGCACGCCGGAAACGCAGACCGCCCCTGTACCTTCTGCCAAAGCCGCGGATACAGCTAGCGCGGCTTGACAAGCGTACCCCGCAGGACCACAGTTCCTGCGGGGTTCTGCCGGTTGCGTCAACTGGATTCACCCCCGTAAATTACCTGAAAGGAGTTTTCCATGCGTTATATCGTAAGTGCCTGCCTTGCCGGTGTCTGCTGTCGCTATGACGGAAAAAGTAAACCGCATGAGCGTGTTCTGGAGCTTATCAAAAGCGGGCAGGCTTTGCCCGTATGTCCTGAACAGCTTGGCGGACTGCCCACCCCGCGAGGCAAAGCCGAAATGAAAAACGACCGCATCTACACAGAATCAGGCGAAGATGTGACGGAACAATTTACCTCGGGCGCGCAACAGGCTCTTGAGTTGGCACAGCTTTTCGGTGCACAGGGTGCTATTCTTCAGTCCCGCTCACCTTCCTGCGGAGCAACGCAAATTTACGACGGTTCTTTTACCGGAAGCCTGATTACCGGAAGCGGAGTTTTTGCCTCTCTTCTGCGCAAGCACAACTTTATGGTGCAAGAGGATACCTACTTTTCCTGAGGCCTGCACATGTGCATGTTTTTTTGCACAAAAAATGTGCATCTCATTGCACATACTGCATGGCACAATTTC
The DNA here is from genome assembly GCF_047973035.1 of Oleidesulfovibrio sp. Classification (NCBI taxonomy): domain Bacteria; kingdom Pseudomonadati; phylum Thermodesulfobacteriota; class Desulfovibrionia; order Desulfovibrionales; family Desulfovibrionaceae; genus Oleidesulfovibrio; species Oleidesulfovibrio sp. The sequence goes on along the minus strand of NZ_JBKEBF010000008.1, from coordinate 36,103 downwards.
AAAAGCTGCAATAACATTATGATATTGCAGCTTTTTCAGTTTTGGCACGGCATATGCTTTATACAAAACAAATGGCGAATGAAGTTTCCTCTGAAACAGACGCATCCTACATATTCCGGCCTGCCGCTTATGAACCACACGCGGTTGACCGCCCAAGGCAGGCCATGGACAACACGGCAGTTTCCTATGCCGGACACCCCCGATTCGAGAGTGTGGCGCTCTGGGGGATGTCCGGCCTGAAGCAGCCGACAGGGCGAAAGCCCTAGCGCTAACGGTCACGCATTTGACCGAATTGATATATCGGGAACCCCGTTCCCCACCGACCACTTGGTTTCCTCCTCCCCAAAGGTGGTCGGCACTGCGAAAGATGGCGACGTGGCAAGGCCAACGGGGCCTTGCCCAGCATGCAAACCCGCCCGGCGGGATTATATATACGATTTGCCATGAGGACACCACCTCTGCGACAGAAGCCAACCTTGGCAACGCCCATGCCGGTTGTGGTTGGCACAAGAAAACCCGTCCAATACCTCCTTTGCTCTACCCCCGACCGCACCGTGCGGTCGGGGGACTCCTTTTTCCGGCAACTTTTTTGCATCAAATGCCGGCATACATTCCCGCCCCTTTGTTATACCTGCCGTTTCCACGCGTACCTTACTCATACGTCGTGCCCGGCTTCTCAAAACGATGCGGCAGTTGACAGCCGGCGCATCCTTTCCATACGTTCACCTTTCTACAGCAACCATTTAGCCTTTGCGGCGCAGCCGCACACACAGGAAGCATATATGTCCAACTATCTTGTTCGCGGCATTCTTATAGGCGGTGCGCTGGGGGCTTTCGGCGCGTTACTCGGCATCAGCGACAACCTGCCCCGCGCTGTTGCTGTCGGCATGGTAGGTGGCTTTTTTGCAGGTCTGACTCTTGCCCGCAAGGAAGCGAAGAGGCAGGAAAAAGAAGGGAAATAACAAATACCGACTTCTGAAAAACAGCGAAGTATCCGATGACGTTATGCGCTTTTATTCCCAGACGAGCTATTTGAATAAACAAGCTCGCTGATGCCAGCCGGACCGTGCCTGCCACAAGCAGCTTGCACATCAGACAGACAAAGCCGGACAAAAAATTTGTCATGTATCGGCTACACAAAAAAAGGGTGACTCCCGTAAGGAAGCCGCCCTTTTTACTTTCTGTTTTTATCTACTGATCTGACTGGCTAGTTGCGATTTTCCGCACCGGCCCATGCCATGTCAATGGCATCGGCAAACTGCTGCAGCGGCAGCGAGCCACGTACCACGATATCGTTTACAAGGAATGTAGGCGTTCCTTCGATACCCAGCTTTTCAGCCTCGGCTCTGTCTTCCTGCAGAATGCGGTTTGCAAACTCGCTCTTTGCATCCCGAACCAGTTTTTTGCCATCCAGGCCCAGTTCTTCGGCCTTCTGCACGATGAAGGGCTGTCCTTCTTTGATTACGCGGCCACGTTCCATGAACATGGCATCATACAACGCCCATGCTTTTGCCTCATCCTGCATACCTGCAGCCACAAAAAGGCGCGAAGCAATCTCTGCATTATCATGCGACTTGAGCGGATAATGTTTAAACACCAGCCGCACCTTGCCTTTGTAATGCTCCATCAGGGCTGCCACGGTACCTGCTGCCTGTGCACAGTACGGACAGGTAAAATCAGAATATGCCACCACTGTTACAGGCGCATCTGCCGCGCCACGTATGGGACGATCTTCAAAATGCACATTTTTAGGCTGCTGCATGTCGGCCTGCCACTGAGCGCGCATGGCCCGCTCTCTGGCAATACGGTTGCCGTCGCGTACCACATCAAAAACCTGCTCGCTGTTCTGGCGTAACACTTCCATGACCAGCTCGGGGTTATCCCGCAGTACCTGCCGGATTGCTTCCTTCAGTTCGGCATCTTCTGCCTGTGCCGGCTGCGCGGCAAAAAGGGCCACCACTGCCGCTAAAATCATGGCGACCAACACGCCGCCTTGCTTTTTAAGAATCATCAGTTTGTAAGCCTCCGCTATAGAGTAGAACTTCAGTGTGTGTACACCGCACACTCTTTGCGGGCAAGCACTGACAATACATTCGCCACGTTGCCTGCGCCCTTCTTTTTCTTCGTTCATACCCGATGGCCCCGCTTTATGCCGTTAGTGGCAGGATTATCCTTGTCCTGACAACATGATATTGCGTAAACAAGCGACACAGCCCCGCATGCAACGTACTTTTATAAACGCACGTAGCGCCCTATGGACAAGCAGGCAAAGGCACATTAGGGTCTGGGCATGACAATTCGCTGCATCGTTGTGGATGATGAACCCCCGGCACGAGACGAAATGGTCTACCTGCTCTCCGGCATTGCGGATGTGCAGCTGGTGGGCACTGCGGGTTCTGCAGAGCAGGCTTTGGCTTTAATTGATGAGCAAAAGCCCGATCTTGTATTTCTGGACATCCAGATGTACGGCCATGACGGATTTCATGTTGTAGAACAACTTCTTGATTACCCCGATCCTCCGCTTGTTATCTTTGCCACAGCGTTCGACCAGTACGCCATACGCGCCTTTGAAGAAAACGCCGTAGACTACCTGCTAAAACCCATTGAAGAAGACCGTCTTGCCAAAAGTCTGGAGCGTGTACGCGAAGCGCTGGCAACCCGTTCCGAAAGCTCACCGGCAGCCGGACAACAGCCCCGCACGCCCCGAAGCGCGGCGTCGGCAACTTATTCTCTGGCTTCTTCGCTGTTCGCCAACCTTGCTGCACCGCATACTGCAAATGACCAAACGCGGCTGGAGCGGCTGCTGGAGCATATGGGTAAGCGCAATGTACTTACACGCATTGCCATAGAACGTGGCGGACGCATTGTTCTGCTGCAACCGGATGAAGTTTTTTTCATTCAGGCACAGGACAAGCGGCTGTGGGCACATACCATTGAAGGCGTGGCCCCCTGCCATGGCGTAACCAACCTGCAAAAGCTGGAAGACAAACTGGGCGGACATGACTTTTTCCGCGTTTCCAGAGGCGAGCTGGTCAACATGCGCCATATTCGCGAATTCACGCCGTGGATGCACGGCAAATACAGCATTGTCATGAGCGACCCGGGTCAGACTGAAATCACGGTCAACCGCAGCAGGGTCAAAGATTTCAAGGAGCGGCTGGGGCTGATTTAGCCTCCGCTCCGTTTTTCAGCGGAGACACACCATGACGACGGGCATTTTGCTCATCACGCTTATCGAGCGCTTCGGCTTACTTGTTGCGGGCGCTTTTATTCTGCTTTCCATCAGTCACGTTCATAAACTGCGCCGCGACACCAATTCGCCTCTGCAACAGGTTTTCTGCATTCTTTTCTTCGGGCTGTTCGGCATTCTGGGTACATACAGCGGCAACGCTATTTTTGAATCCGTTGCCAACCTGCGCGCTATGGCTGCCATCACGGCGGGGTTGTTCGGCGGACCTGTTGTCGGCTTCGGCGCCGGCCTGATTGCCGGTCTGCATCGTTATGTAATCGACCCCGGCGGGTTCAGCGCATTTCCGTGCGGACTTGCCACTGTCATTGAAGGATTAGTGGCAGGACTTATTGCGTGGCGCATCAAAGACAGCATGGACTGGCGTCTTGCCGGACTTCTCGGGATTCTCGGCGAAAGCCTGCATATGATTCTGGTGCTCGCTATTTCCCGCCCGTTTCCGCAGGCGCTGGAACTGGTCAAAGTTATCGGCATGCCCATGATTGTGGTGAACTCTCTGGGAGCCGCTCTGTTTGTACAGATCATCAACATGATTTCAAAAGGACGCGAACGCCGCGATTCCAGCAACGCGCAGCAAATTCTTTTCATCGCCAACCAGACGGTAAGCCATTTGCGCAGCGGCCTGAATACAGAATCCGCCGCAGCGACGGCACGCCTGATTTACGATAACGTCCCGCTAGCGGCTGTCAGCATCACCGACAACGAAACGGTACTGGCTCATATAGGTTCAGGAAGCGACCACCATCTGCCGGAAAAAGCCATTCAGACGGAAGCCACCCGCAAGGTGCTCAAGTCCGGCGTACCTGCCTTTTTGCGTGGAAAACGCCAGATAGCCTGCGGACACAAGGGGTGTGCGCTCAACTCCGCCATTATCATCCCCCTGCGTAAAGGAGACGTTGTTACCGGCACGCTGAAGTTTTACGGCAGTGCACATGAACCGCTGGATAATATCCGCTTTGAAATTGCAAAAGGTCTGGGTGGGCTGTTTTCCACCCAACTGGAGCTGGAAGACATTCACCTGAAAGCCCGTATGCTGGCTCATGCGGAAATCCGCCGCCTTCAGGCCCAGATCAATCCGCACTTTCTGTTTAATTCTCTGAATACAATCGCCGCATTCTGCCGGACCAACCCGGACAAGGCGCGTGAGCTGCTGCTGGACCTTTCGCGATATATGCGCCGCAGCCTCGACAGCAGCCGCGGGCTTGTGCCCCTTTCCGAAGAACTGGCTCAGGTGGCATCATATCTTGCCATCGAACAGGCGCGCTTTGGCGACCGTGTAAAAGTAGAAGTAGACATTGCGCCGGACTGCGGCGACTGGCCCATCCCCCCCCTGCTGATTCAGCCGATAGTGGAAAACGGCGTACGCCACGGCATTGCACAGCGGGAACAGGGCGGCATCATTACATTACACATAGGCAAAGAGGGCGAAGAACTTGCAGTACGCGTGGCTGACAACGGCGTGGGCATGGACGCGCGGCAGGTGGCAAAGCTCCTTTCGCGCCGCCGCAACGGCTCGGCAACTGCAGATGCGTATGCGTTTGACTCGCACTCTTCCGGTATCGGCGTGGTGAACTGCATGCAGCGGCTGGAACAGATATTCGGCCCCAGCTATACGCTGAGCATCAACAGTCATCCGGGGCAAGGCACAGAGGTGGCCTTTCGGGTGCCCAGAATGGCGATGGTACAGTAAAACAAAAAAAGCGTCCGGAAAGCAATCTATAACCTTCCGGACGCTTTTCGTTTATATCAACCATTTTTTCAGGCTGTTACACTGCAATCCCGTTATGCCAGACCGAAATAGCGGGCTGCTGCTACAGTAATCATTCCCGCCGCAACCGTCCCGAAGAAGCTACGCGTCCACAGAGCCACGGCAAACGAGGGCACCGCAGCCCAGAAATACACATTGCCGAACACATCCGGCGCACCATCCTTCAGTACAAGTGCAGGCATCAGCAGAGCAGAAAGTACTGCCGTAGGCACAAAGCTGAGCCAACGCCCCACCACAGGCGGTAAGGTACGCGAAGAAAGCATCCATACAGGCAGCAGACGAGGAATATACGTTACTGCCGCCATGCCCAGAATAAGCAGAACCACATCAATATTCATGACGGCCTCCTGCGGGTGTTGCCGCGCTGTCGCTTGCATCACGTTTTCCCACACTTTGCTGCTCTGAGTTTGCAATCTCGTCATCAAATTCCGGCAGGCACTCCGCGGACTGAACGGCTTCAGGCTCGCGCCCCGCAATCATTGTGCCCAGCGTAGCAGCAAGCACGGTGGCGATAATAACATTCCACTGTCCTACTCCGGCCAGCGACAATCCCACCGAGACCGCACCCGCTGTAACAGCAACGATGACATGCAGTCTGCCCCGCACCTGTGCCACCAGCAACGCCACAAACATGGCCGGCAGCGCGTAATCAAGCCCAAGGGGTTTCACATCGCCTATCAGGCCGCCAAACAGCGCCCCCAGAGCAGAGCCTGTCACCCATCCCAGCTGGGCTGTCATATTGAGCCCTGTCGTTTCTGCCTTGTCGGGCGAGTAGTCACGCAGGGCCGCAGCCTGCCGTGCACCGCCGCAATCTTTGTGTCCGCCTGTCAATTCAGCTACCTGCGCGTGAAAGTGCACAGCATGCATGGCAAACGTCTCATCCGTCAGCTGAAACGTAAAAAGGGCCTGCATTTTTTTTGACCACCGGCGCATATATGGTGCCAGTGAAGCCGACATCAGCAGGTGGCGCAAGTTAACCACAAACGTGGTCAGCACAATGGAAAAGGTGGCAGCGGTCACACTGGCGGCAGCAGCCAACATGCCCACCGCAATCAACTGCGCCGAACCGGCAAACACAGCCAGCGACATAAAAATTGTTTCTGGAGCAGACAATCCTGTTTTATCTGCCAGCACTCCAAAGGCAAAGCCTACAGGCAGATACCCGAGCACAATGGGAACAGCACGACGCATACCCTGCGCGGCGCGTTCGGCAGGCTTCTGCCTGTCTGTCATCGTGGCGGTAGTTTTCTGCATTGCGTCCTCTGCTGTTTCTTCCACGGCACCGGCAACCATTGCGCCTGCGCCTTTTGTTACGGACATACCGCCCACCTCCTCATACCTCTTGTTGCCCGTCAATTATTCGCATAAACCTGCATTACCTTTCCGTTAACACAGGGAACTGCGGCAAGGGCTTCTCAACTTGACGAGAATATTCAATCATAGATACTGTCGCCGGAACAGATACAGATTTTACAAAAATCGGTAAGTACAGATGAGCACTGAATCACCACAACGCGAAGCATTCCGGTATCATGAAGTCGAACAGCACGTTCTGCGCCTGATCGATTCAAAGCAATACCCTCCGGGCTCGCGCCTGCCTTCACTCAGGGCAGTTGCGCGGCACCTCACCGCCAGTCTTTCCACAGTATGCCATGCCTACGAGGAGCTTGAGCGGCGCGGCGTAGTCGAGTCGCGGCCGCGTTCCGGCTATTATGTGCGTACGCTGCCCAGCCCGCTGCCTCTGCCACACAGCGCTCCCGCGGAAGAAGAAGAACCGCGCGAGGCTAACCGCAGCCGCCTGATAGCCACCGTATTGGAAGCCGTAGGCAACCCGCAGATGGCGCCTTTCGGTGTAGTCAGTCCGGACCCGACACTGCTGCCCGGTAAAAAACTCGGGCAGATTATGGCCGACCTGACCCGCCGCAACGCAGAACAATGTGTGGCGTACGAAACCATACCGGGCAATACGGAATACCGTATGCAGATTGCCCGACGCGCCTGCGAAGATGGTATGCCCACACGCGCATCGGAAGTGGTGGCGACTACCGGAGCCATGGAGGCACTGTACATAGCCCTACGCGTACTTACCCGTCCCGGTGACAACGTGCTCATCCAGTCGCCCACCTATCATTGCTTCCTACAGCTTCTGGAAACACTCGGGTTGCGCGCCGTCGAAATTCCATCCGACCCTAAGCACGGTATCAACCCTGCCGACCTTTCCAAGGCGCTCTCAACCTTCGAGGTATCCGCCTGTATCCTGTCCGGCAACTTCAATAATCCCGACGGGTCCATCACTCCTGATGCCGCCAAACGTGAAATTGTCGAGATTCTGGCAGCAAAAAATATCCCGCTGGTTGATGACGATGTGTCAGCCGATCTGCACTTTGACGGCAAGCGTCCTGCGTCATTCAAACAGTATGACAAAAAAGGGATTGTGGTCTTCTGCTCATCATATTCCAAAACCATTGCACCGGGTTACCGTGCTGGCTGGATGCTGCCGGGACGGTTTATGGAAAAAGCGCTCGAAGTAAAAGCAACCACCAACGTATGCTGTACCTCGCCCACGCAGGCAGCCATTGCGGAGTTTCTACGCCTTGACCTGTACGACAAGCAACTGAAAAAACTACGTTCAGCATTGCAAGGCCAGATTCACCACATGCATGAATGCATAGTTGCGTCTTTTCCGGAAGGAACACGGGTTACCAGCCCTCGCGGTGGCGGCGTTCTGTGGCTGGAGCTGCCACCCGCCATCAACGGAGTAGATCTGTTCTTTAAAGCCCGGGCAAGCCGTATCGGAATTGCTCCGGGATCGATATTCTCAACCCGAGACCGGTTCTCTAACTACATCCGCCTATCTTGCTGCGGTATCTGGAATCAGCGGATGGAAGAAGCGCTGCGGGAATTAGGCGGACTGGCGAAGGAACTGGCATAAATTTCTCTGCGGGAAACCACGTGCTCGGCCCGCTGCCGAGAATCAGCTCCACAAGAAATAGTGATGATGAGCGCACTCCTGCGCCCTTTGTCGTTTGCAAAAACGCAAGAGCAGCTACTGAATATCCCGATACGTAGCGCCCTCATCTTGACCTAAATATGAACACGCCGGAATACCTATATAAAGCGGGCTGCTTGGGTACTCTCCCAGCCCGATCCTGAACAATCTTAAGACCGTCAATTTATTTCGGGACGGGTCACTCACCAAAAAACTCCCCGCAAACTACTGTTTGCCCTCCATCGCCGGTCACGTATTTACCTGTTTTCGTGACGTTCTTGTGCTGTGTGCACAGTATTCTTATGGGATAGCCTGCTGATTTTCCATTGCACACACCATCTGCAACAAAGAAGGAGGCCTCATGCGTTCACGCCCTTCAGAATCTGAATCTGCCCGTCCGCTTTTTTCCAAACCGGTATCCCACACACTAAAACATCGCAACACCATGCTGTTCGAAGCGTTTTCTCTGAAACAAGCCAGCGTACTTTTACTTTTTCTGTGGTGCGTTTTTACATCATTTTCTCCAGCCGCCGCAGCAGATCCACCGGCTTCAGAGCCTCAGCTGGTGCTTGCCTCCGGTGCCGGTTACAAAAAAATGGTAAACGCGCTGGTGCAACAATTTACCCGGTCCACAGGCATTACCGTTGACCGTATCTACGGTAATATGGGCCGTGTCACTACCCTTGCCGGTCAAACCGGCAAAGTGGATATGGTCATAGGCGACCAGACATACCTGCACGGAGCCGGTCTGCCGTTTGCGCAGGAACTGATACTTGGTCACGGCAAACTGGTTCTTGCCTGTCCGAAGGGACACACCATTACCTCGCCGGACGTACTTGATGATGCCGGAATGCAGCGAATCGCCCTGCCGGACGCATCAAAAGCTATCTATGGCATTGCCGCACGCGAATATCTTACCGCCACAGGCAGGTTGCCTGCCATCAAGCCGCGGCTGATCGAAGTAGCCACTGTACCACAGGTGTTTTCATACCTCACGGCAGGAGAAGTAGATCTGGGCTTCATGAACCTGACCCACGCCTTGAACGTTGCCGACAAGCTTGGCGGATATCTTGTTCTGAATGCATCAAAACACAAGCCCATCCTCATCATGGCAGGCCTGCTGGACGGTGCCCCCGCACCTCAAGCCGCCCTTAGCTTTCTGACATTTCTGGCCACACCGCAGGCTAAAACAATCATTCAGAAACACGGACTGTAACCAATGTCTGTGGCTGCCATCCTCGCCCAGCCGGAAACCACCGGCCCAGTTGTGCTGACCGCAAAAACGCTTGCAGTTTCCGGTATTCTGCTTTTGCTGGGCGGCGTGCTGCTGGCATTTTATCTGACAGGCCCTAAAAGTCCGGTCCGCTCCACTGTGGACTTTGTCGTTACTCTGCCGCTGGTCTTTCCTCCTATCGCCACGGGATTTTTCCTGTTGTTGCTTCTCGGGCGCAAGGGTGTGTTCGGAAAAATGCTGCCTGTGGATATGATTTTCAGCTTTACGGGCGTTGTCATTGCTTCTGTCATTGCCGGTATGCCACTGATGGTAAAACCCGTGGAAGCCGCACTGCGCGGCGAAGTGCAAAGGCTGGCGGAAGTAGCCAGAGTACTGGGTAAGAACGAATGGCAGGTTTTCTGGCAGGTGCTGCTGCCCAATGTACGCCGCAGCGTGCTTTCCGGCTGGTTTCTGGCCATGGGAAGATCTCTGGGCGAAGTAGGCATTACATTGATGCTTGGAGGTAACATCATTGGCAAAACAAACACGTTGTCGCTTGAAATATACAATGCCGTTTTCAGCGGGGAATTTGACCGGGCGCTGGTTCTCTCCGGCATTATCGGTTTGTTTTCGCTAGGTATCTTTTTCATGCTCAAACGTCTTTCCGCTCTATAGGAGTCATCATGCCGACGATTCTTGAATCTATCCGCAACAGAGTTGCCGCCGAATGGCTGCAGGCAGGTCTGATGGGTGAAACCATCGCAGTAACAGCCGGCCCGCTCACAGTGGAAGAAGCCATAGGTAAACCGCAACAGACTGACTTTCCCATCCAGAAAGGCAAGGAAAAACTGATGCAGGCTCATTTCCGCTCTGAACGCGGACAGGCCTTTACCGACCATTACGGAACCTACAGCGGCACATTACAGCAGGTTGCAGACCTCCCCCTGAACTGTAACTTCCACCGCGCTGTTTTTGTGTCCACCATGAACGCGGTTATGCGCTGGCAGCAGCGCACGTCCAACACAATTCACTGTAAAGACTGCGGCCCGCAGGAATGTGCAGCAGAACTGCCTGAGTTTATCCGCCGCAACTACGGTACTCCGCGCATAACCCTGATTGGTATGCAACCTGCCATGGCCAGCGCGGTCACCACGGCACAGCTGCCTCTGCGCATCGTGGACCTTGATCCCGACAACATCGGGCAGATCCGCTACAGTGTGCAGATTGAAGGCGCAGAAACGGCCGCAGAGGCGCTTGAATGGGCAGAGTTGCTGCTGATAACCGGCACTACATTGGCAAACGACACCATCGGAGAACTTGCAGAGCAGGCAGACCGCAAGCCGGTTTTGTTTTACGGCACAACCATAGCGGGAGCCGCTTCGCTCATGGGTTGGCAACGCTACTGCCCCAAAAGCAGCTGAAAACAGACAGGTGCCCATAATAAAAAACAGCCCGCTCCGACATTCCGGAACGGGCTGTCTTCAGTATTATGCCAAATTGGCTGGCAACCGGCTAACGGCCGCCTTCCAGCTGACTAGCGACGGCTTGCAGGCTCAACGGCAAGACGGTTGCCACGAATCTGGTTGCCGTTCATGACGGCCAGCACTTCAGAAGCGAACTCGTTAGGCACCTCAACAAAGGTGAAACGGTCGTAGATGTCGATGGAGCCGATCATGCGACCGGGCAGACCGGTTTCACCGGCAATGGCACCTACGAAGTCACGGGCGGTCACACGGGCTTTGCGGCCCACGTTGAAGAACAGGCGCACCATACCGGGCTGAGCACCGGTATCGCCGAACTTCTGCTCTTCTGCCACGGCTTCGCCTGCATTGCGGTGCATCATCATGCGCAACAGTGCGGCGGCGGCTTCTACAGAGGTGAACTCTTCACCGATGATGCCTTCCACCAGCTCGATGTAGCGCTCCAGACCGCCCGTGCGGATCTGGTTGGTAACATCGCTCAGCATCTGAGAGGATTTGGCATTTTCCACTTCAGAAAGCGAAGGCACCTGACGCTGTGCGATCTGCGCTTTGGTAAAGCGCTTGATGTCGCGCAGCTTATAGAATTCACGACCGGAAACAAACGTAAATGCGCGACCGGTACGGCCTGCACGACCGGTACGGCCGATACGGTGTACGTAGCTTTCCACGTCGTTAGGAATGTCATAGTTGACCACGGCTTCTACGTTTTCAACGTCGATACCACGGGCAGCCACGTCGGTTGCCACCAGGATATCGATGTTGCCTTTACGGAAGCGGTTCATCACGCGGTCGCGCTGGGCCTGATTCAGGTTACCGTGCAGACCGTCGGCATCATAGCCGCGCGCCTGCAGGTTAGTGGCCAGCTCGTCCACGCCCACTTTAGTGGAGCAGAACACGATGGTCAGCTTGGGGTTATATACGTCGAGCACGCGGCAGAGGCTTTCCAGCTTCTGGAAGGGGCGTACTTCAAAGTAAATCTGTTCGATGCTGGGCACGGTAAGCAGCTTCTGGGTAACCTTGAGGTATTCAGGCTCCTTCAGGTAGCGCTTTGCCATATCCAGAATGGCGCGGGGCATGGTGGCAGAGAAAAATACAGTCTGCACTTCCTGCTCCATTTTGCCCAGAATGAACTCGATATCGTCGCGGAAGCCCATATCGAGCATTTCGTCCGCTTCGTCCAGCACGGCCATTTTGACCGTTTCGATGCTCATGGTGCCTCTGTCGAGGTGATCCATCACACGTCCGGGGGTACCCACGATAACCTGAGCACCGCGGCGCAACGCGCGCACCTGACGTTCGATGGGCTGACCGCCGTACACGGGCACCACGTTGATGCCGCGCTTGTACTTAGCCAGAGTTGTCACTTCTTCTGCCACCTGAATGGCAAGTTCACGCGTAGGACACAGCACCACGGCCTGCGTGGCTTTGTCACGGGGGTCAATGCGTTCGAGAATCGGAATCCCGAAAGCAGCTGTTTTGCCCGTGCCTGTCTGGGCCTGTCCGACTACGTCCTTACCCGCAAGAATATGCGGAATGGACATTGTCTGGATGGGAGACGCCTCCTCAAAGCCCATGTCCTGAATAGCGCGCAGCACTTCCTTAGAAAGGGGAAGATCTGCAAAAAGAAGTTTTTCGACCATTGTTTTATGTGTTTCCTTGCTATGCGTCTTTCGGCATCGCGTTATGGCAACGCTGCGGCATTGCGGAACTCTTCTGCCATTTGCAGCAGATAGGTTCTTTTTTTGCCGGAGGGCTGCCTCTTTACTTTCCACTCTACCCGTTGCGCTGTGCTCCGGTCAGGAAACGAGGCGCTGACGATCAGTGAAACAGGACGCCGCGCGCGCGTGTATTTTGCGCCACAGCCCCGATTATGTTCGTCAAGGCGTCGATCCATGTCCGTGGTAACGCCGCAGTATTGCGTTCCGTCGGCACAGGCCAACAGGTAGACTACCCAATCCATCTAAACCGCCGATGTGTTTTCTCTGGCGCACGATGCCAGACGCACGCATGAGAAACCCTGCTAGTCGCAGGCACAGCCTTCTGACGCAGTTTCAAGCGTCAGTGTTTCTCCGGGCTTCATGTCGAAGAGGCGGCAGTCCGGAGCAAAATTCATAAGTTGCTCTTTAAACCGTGCGGTGTTGCCTTCCAGCACGGGGAAGGTGCCCCAATGCATAGGTACTACCGAACGGGCTTTGAGCAGACGGCAGGCAAGCGCAGCCTGCTTTGCGTCCATGGTAAACACTCCGCCGATGGGCAAAAGAGCCACATCAATGGAGTACAGGCGGCCCCACAGTTCCATGCCGGAAAAAATACCGGTATCGCCCGCATGGTAAATGGTGAAGCCGTCAGGCAGCGTAATGATGTATCCTGCGGGTGCGCCGGACTCGGACGAATGATACGCCTGCGTCATGGTCACAGCCACGCCGTTATGCATCACGGTGCCGCCGATATTAAAGCCGATGCCGTTAAGCACCTGCCCTTGCGGCACTCCCGCACCGACCAGTTTTTCTGCCGTACCTACGATAGCGCCCATCATGGCGCCAGTCTGCCGGCAGATATCCACAGTCTGACCTACGTGGTCACCGTGATCGTGGGTTACCAGCACCAGATCAGGCGCTGTAATATCTGCCCACGGAGTGCCTGCCGAAGGGTTGCCCTCAAAAAAAGGGTCTATAAGAATATTAGCGCCTTCGGTGGCGATCTGAAAATTCGCATGGCCATGCCATGTCAATGTATGCTGCATCGGATACTCCTCTCTATGTGGCTGTAGAAGCTTGTTAGGCGTCAGCTGACGGCATTCCGTCCCACCGGCGGCAAAGTTCATGCTCTATTTCTAAATGATCAAGCATTCTGCCTGCCAGATGATTGAGTATATCCTGTATAGTCTCCGGCCTGCTATAAAAACCGGGGCAAGGCGGCATAATAGTTGCGCCTGCCTCCTGCGCAGCAAGCATATTGCGCAGGTGAACTCTGCTGAGCGGGGTTTCACGCGGTACGAGAATAAGCGGCTTACGCTCCTTCAGCGTTACATCCGCTGCACGATGAATCAGGTTTGACCCTATACCGTTGGCAACCGCTCCCAGCGTACTCATGCTGCACGGGCAGATAATCATGCCGGAATGTCGCCACGACCCGCTTGCGGGTGCGGCCCCGATGTTGTCCACATCGTGGCATACATCGGCCAGCTCGGTCAGCTTTTGTACAGAAAGGCCGGACTCCAGCGAAAGCACCTTTTCCGCAGCGCCGGAAACGATAAGATGAGTCTCTACGCCTGCAGCACATGCCAACGCATTCAGCAGCGTCACCGCAAGAGGCATTCCGCTGGCCCCTGAAACACCCACGACAATTCGCTTCATGGTGATCCTTGTCTTGTTTTTTAAGCAAAATAGGACGCGCAGCATTACCACCATGCGCTCAGGTGGCCTTTTTTAGCAAAATTGTGCACCACACGCCAGAGATTCCGTAACATGCATACAAAATTGTTCAATTCTGTATAAAATCAGACACATTGAGCAAACAGAGAATAGCCGCCACCCAATAGGTGCCACCGTTGGTCTTTCGTGTCAGTTATTTCTTGACAGATTGCAAGCATGAAGATTAGAAATTTTGGTTCTCGGGCAATTAGCTCAGTTGGATAGAGCGTCAGCCTCCGGAGCTGAAGGCCACAAGTTCGAATCTTGTATTGCCCGCCATGAAAAAATCAAGAGTTTACCACCGTTGTGGTAAGCTCTTTTTTTGTGGCAAAAAGAGCCCTGTGTATTTCTGCTTTCGGACAAGCAGGAACACCTGTTGTAATGGAATAATTAAAAAAACCGTTGTTCTTAAAAGATGTTATGCAATGACAGCTCATGCGTATGACTCCAACCCCGATCACTATATCTAACGTTCGCTCGACTGCGTGCTGCACGCCCCCCTCCCGCTCTCCTCGCTTTATCACTCAAAACCAGGCCCCGCAAAAAAGCCCGACACTCTCGTGCCGGACTTTTACTGTTACGGTAGCGAGCAATTAACAATACCACCCGGGTGAACATATCACCTAGAGCGGAACACTACATATATGCCTTGCGCACGGCCTCAATAGCGGGGCTGCCGTCTTTGGCCTTTACGCCTTCCAGCCACTTTTCCACCGTATCAAGGTTGGCGGGAATCCATGTGCGGGCGATTTCTTCGGGCCTTACTTTTTTAAAGCCGTACTCGTTAATCCACTCACTCTGGGTTGCGCCTTTGATGTACAGGTTGCCGAGGAACTTATGCACCTGCGGGAAACGATCTTTAAAGTCGAGGCTCGCCAGCGTGTACACCGTACTTTCGCTGACCAGTTCTTCCGAACCGGGCACACCTTCAAGGAATTTCATGTCCATCTGGAACACCATCCAATGAGGCTGCCAGCCGTGGAAGACTACCCACTTATTTTCGCGCACTTTATCCTGAACAGCACGAATCATGGCAGGCACAGGGCTGCATAACATGGTCCAGTCGCCCAGACCTGCCACGTCGTTATTAATCATCTTTTCAGTGGAAATCTGCATTCCGCTGCCAACTTCAATGCTGTAGATGGTGCTGTCGAACTTAGCGGCATGTTTATCAAGGTCTGCGATAGTCCGGACACCTGCTTCCCATACATAGGTGGGCACTGCCAGGCTTACGCCCGCTTCATCAAGGTTAACGCCCACGATGTCGACGGCGTTTTTCTCCTTCAGCGGCTTGAACATTTCGTTCTGAAGCGGAATCCAGCTTGCCACATACACATCAACATCGCCTGTGGTCAGCCCGTTGTAGACAATGGCGGGGCCAACTTCGAGCTGCTCTGTTTCATGACCCATGGCTTCGATAATCTGTGCCAAAATTTCAGTCTTCACAGTTACGCCGGGCCATGGCGGAACACCAAATTTTACGGCTTCTGCGTGTGCGTTAACGGGAGCAAAGAAACAACAAGTCAAAAAAACAGCATAGAGTACGGCCTTTTTCAAACCAACCTCCAGGTTACAGTAAAACCAGTCGGCTCAGCACTAAGTAAACAACGCTGAAGCCGAAGCATATACAATACACAGGCATCTCCTGACCTGTGCTGCGGCCTGTATCCACCAGATTGCAAGTACGTAATGCGTACACAAAAACAAAACAGCCGGACGCAGGTCGCAAAAAAAGGCCGCCAGCAGACACCCCGCAGGCGACCAGAAAAAACTTAATTGGCAAAGCGGCTGCGCACAGCATCAATACCGGCGGAGCCATCTGCGGCAGTTACGCCTTCAAGCCACTCGCCTACAGTATCAAGGTTTGCGACAATCCAGTCGGATGCAACCTTTTCGGGCGCAATCTTTTTAAACCCGAAGTCGTTGATCCATTCGCTCTGCACTGCGCCGGAAACATAAAACTTTTTTAAAAACGCATAAGGCTGCGGATAACGCTTGGCAAAGTCGTTGCTCACAACAGTGTACACAACGCTGTTGCTCACCAGCTTTTCCGTACCGGGCACTCCTTCCAGATACTTCATATCAAGCTGAAAGTTCATCCAGTGCGGCTGCCAGCCATGAAACACGACCCACTTTTTGCCGCGGATGCGCTCCTGTACGGCGCTCAGCATCACGGGAGTAGTGCTGCTGATCTGATTCCAGCCGCCGAGCCCCGCAACGTTATTTGCAATCATATCCTCGGTGCTCACCTGCATTCCGCTGCCGATCTCGATGCTGTAAATGGTGCTGTCGAACTTTTCCGCGTGAGCAGCAAGGTCTGCGATGGAACGTACACCGGCTTCCCATACATACGTAGGAACACACAGACTGGTTCCTGCTTCGTCCACGTTTATCGCCACCACATCAATGGCCTTCTTTTCCTTTAAAGGCAGAAACATTTCGTTCTGCTGCGGAATCCAGCCAGCTAAAAAAGCGTCTACATCATCAGTAGTAAGCCCCTTGTAGATGATCGGAGGGCCGATTTCGAGCTGACTGGTTTTGTATCCCATAGCTTCCAGAATCTGACATACCACTTCAGACTTTACCGTCACGCCGGGCCATGGCGGCACACCGAAGCGAAGCCCTTCAGCCTTGGCGGAAAGGGGCAATGACAAGCAAAAAACACTGAGTAAAATAAAAAGCAATAACCGTTTCAAAGTTTCCTCCAATATATACCGGCAACGCATCAAAAAACACATCTCAAAGCGCATCAAGACATCAGGATACACCCCATGCATTATTCTTGATAGTAAACTTTTGTTTGAATGTCAAAGCGACATATGCAGCATCAAATCATGCTGACAATAGTGGCCCGTCCTCAAGAAACACATGCCAAGCTTTTTGCGTTAGAAATTTATTTTTTTACCTTCATCAAATCTCTATATCAGCATTTTTTCGGATACCATTGTACAATTTTATTTATATTGTAATTATAACAGTACATCATTGCATTATACAGCATGATCATTTCAATTTACATTGTATTACTAAACTCAAGACAAGCAATCCGCCGTTATTCCGAGCGAACTGCATCCATCTTCATAAAAACACAACACCTGCTATTACAGCATGTTAACACTCAAGCAAGGATCTCCTTTCCGACGCATCCCCATAGCTCAAAACAGCTGCCGCCACTTCTGCTCATTATCAGCCCCGAAGGATAACGGACATACAAAAACGCTGCCATCCTACATAACAAATTGTTATACAACACTTTATCAAGCAATCGACATGCGACATCCTGTACCTACTGCAACACAGCCTCTTGCAGAACACTCTGCAGCCATGTTCAGCAGCACATAGCACAACAGAATCAGGCGACACATGATAGAATGAGACTCCGGCAACACCGTCCGACAGTAAAAATGTAGCAAACAATACACAAAAGCCTTCATTCTCCCTGTAAACACTAAGGTTCAGCACGCTTCATCACTGTTTGATTGACAATGTGCACATCCGGTGCTTTCATTACCTGTTGCGCCCGCTCCGGGCGGCTGGCAACTACTTACAAAAATGGTCCGTGAGGAGAACACCGATGACCAAACGTATCTGCACTCTGCTGGCAGCTGTTGCGCTGCTGCTCTGCGCTGCTATGCCCGCTATGGCTGAAGGCAAATTACGGGTTGCCTTTGCCCTGCTGGGCACCATTGACGACCGCGGCTGGAACACCGCCCACTACAAAGGCATTCAGGAACTGGAAGCCGCTCTGGGCGATAAAATTGAAATTTCCTACACCGAAAATGTAGGCGCCCATAACGCCGAGCGCGTGCTGCGCAACTATGCACAGCAGGGCTACGACCTTATTTTCGGTACCAGCTTCCCGCACATGGATGCCATTGAGCGCGTGGCAAAAGACTTCCCCGACCAGAAGTTTGAACATTGCTCCGGCTACAAGATGGGCCCGAACCTGAGCAACTACTTCGGCCGTATGTATCAGGCTGAGTACCTTGCCGGTTACACCGCCGGTCTGATGGGCTACAAAAACGTAGGTACCGTAGGTACCCACCCCATCCCCGAACCCATCCGCGGCGTAAACGCTTTTACGCTGGGCCTGATGCGCGGGCTGAATGAAGCAGGCATCGCCTACGACATGAACAAGCTGAACACCGTCGTATGGATGAAGTCCTGGGCAGACCCCATCAAGGAAACCACCCTTGCAGAAACTCTGGCCGACCGTGACCACGACCTTATCCGCCAGATGGCAGACACCCCTGAAAGCTCGCTGGCAGCCTGCGCACGCGACCTGCCCGCAGTGGGCTACGGCAGCCCTGCAGAAGAATACGGCGCAGACTGCGTACTGACCTCTTCCATCTTCAACTGGGGCCGCTACTACGTAAAGACAGTACAGACTGCTCTGGACGGCAAGTGGAAGGCTCAGTCTTACTGGGGCGGCTTTGAAGACGACGGCATCCGCATTACCGCTTTCAACGAAAAAGTACCCGCAGATGTACGCGCAAAAGTTGACGCCGTTCGCCAGCAGCTGGCCAACGGTGAAGACAACATTTTTGCCGGTCCCATCAAAGACCAGTCCGGCAAAGTCATCATCGCAGAAGGTCAAAAGGCATCCGATGCCGACCTGCTGGGCATGATGGTGCTCATCGACGGCGTAAACGGCAGCATTCCGCAATAGCGGGTTTGCCCCTACGTTTGCTAATTCCGGCTCCGGGTCGCACAGGCGGCCCGGAGTCTCGTCTTTCATTGCTCTCGTGCTTTATCCGCAGGTGGTGCATACGCCGGTATACCGGCGTGGCGTGCCGCCTGATTTCACTATACAGTCTTCATAAAACAACCGGTGCATGGCACAGCACCCGAGACTGTTCTGTAACAAGGAGCCCCTATGGACGTTCTGCAAGGTCTGGACTCTGGTGAAAAGTACCGCTGGGAAGTAGAAGGCCTGCCCTACGCAGTTGAACTGCCGCTGGTTCGCCTGCCTGCCGATGGCAAAACTCTGAAGATAGCCTCCCTTAACCTCGTCGGACAAATCCGCCTGAACCGCGATATGGGCAAGCTGCTTGCAGCCCGTGTGCGCGAAGTGGTCGGCGGCATGGACGGCGTGGTCATGCTGACAGTAGTCGAAAAAGGCCTTCAGCTGGCACAGGTTGTGGCAGAAGAGTTGGGTCTGGAAGCCGTAGCAGTAGCCTACAACCGCATAAAGCCGCACATGGAAGCACAGCGCAGACCGGTTATCCAGATCGGCGCTTCATCCATCACCAGCGGCGGAAAATTTCTGGCGCTGTACGAGCGCGACATGAACCTGCTGGCACAGGGCAAGCGCTTCATCCTGATGGACGACGTTGTCTCTTCCGGCGGCACTATTTTCAGCCTTGCTGATATACTGGAAGAAGTTGCCCGCCAGAAGGGTATGCCCGCACCGGAAATCGCAGGAGTCTTCTGCGCCGCAACAGAAGGCGAACAATCGCCTCTGCTGCCTGCCCCCGTATACGGGTTGGGTGTTCTGCCCGAGCCTGTTGTCGAACCCGTTTCCGGGTCGGCGGTGGAGCCAGAGTAGCATGAACGCTCCGCTTCTTGCCTGCGAAGGCATCAGCAAACGGTTCGGGCCGGTATATGCCAATACCGGCATCGATCTGGCCGTTCATGCCGGTCAGGTGGTGGCAGTTCTGGGCGAAAACGGCGCAGGTAAATCCACCCTGATGTCCATCATCGCCGGAAGGTACCGACCCGACGAAGGCACCATACGCATTGATGGAGAGCCTGTAGCTTTTACCGCTCCCGCACAGGCCATGCAACGCGGCATCGGCATGGTCTACCAGCGGTTCATGCTGGTAGACACGCTTACCGCGGCAGAAAACGTCCTGCTGGCTGCCGATGCCTGCGGCCAGCGCCTGTCCATGAAACAGGTGGTCGCCCGCATGCGCGAGCTGGCAGACCGGTATGGCCTGCAAGTAGATCCTGATGCCCGCATCCGCGATCTTTCCATGGGCGGCAGGCAGCGTGTGGAAATTCTCAAGCTGCTGGTACAAAACGCCCGCGTACTGATTTTTGACGAACCTACGGCAGTGCTGGCAAAGCCGGAAGTCGCCGGACTTTTCGAAGTATTCCGCAAGCTGAAAGCAGACGGGCGCGGCATTCTGTTCATTACCCACAAGCTGGACGAAGTGATGGAAGCCGCAGACCGCATCGCCATTCTGCGCCGCGGCCGCATTGTCGCCCAGACAGAACCCTCGCGCATCAATAACAAGCTGGAGCTGGCCCGCCTTATGGTAGGCCGCGAAGTTGTCCTGCGCGTGGACAAGCCCGAAATTCCGCCGGGTGAAGTCGTCTTTGAAGCTCAAGGTCTGAGCGGCGAATCGCCGTTGGGCGGCTTTGAAGATATTTCCTTCCGCGTACAGCAGGGTGAAGTGTTCGCCATTGTCGGCGTGGCCGGTAACGGGCAGGAAGCCCTTGCTGCTGCCATAGCCGGACGCAGTGCGGCCAAAAGCGGCACTGTGCGCTTTTGCGGCACTGAATACACGGCGGCACGATGGGCGCAGGAACGTGAGGCTTCGCTTTCGTACGTGCCGGAAGACAGGCACCATACCGGCAGCGTCGGCAGTATGAGCCTTGCCGACAATTACTTTCTTACGCGCCTGAAGCATGCGGGCGACGGCCTGTGGCTGGACCCGCAACGCATGCGCGAGCAGACGGAAGAAGCCATCAGGCAATTTGAAATAGTAGCGCACAGCACAGAAACACGTGCCGGCACTCTTTCCGGCGGCAATCTGCAAAAGCTGCTGCTGGCCCG
This sequence comes from Oleidesulfovibrio sp., assembly GCF_047973035.1. Lineage (NCBI taxonomy): Bacteria > Pseudomonadati > Thermodesulfobacteriota > Desulfovibrionia > Desulfovibrionales > Desulfovibrionaceae > Oleidesulfovibrio > Oleidesulfovibrio sp. The sequence continues at coordinate 15,211 of NZ_JBKEBF010000008.1, read as the reverse complement.
TGAGATGGCAGAAAAGCCCAAGCTTTTCATTGCGGAGCAACCCACGCAAGGACTTGATATTAAAGCCACCGAAGACGTCTGGGCCGCCATGCTGGCACAACGCAAACATTCCGCCGTGCTGCTGGTAACAGGCGACCTGCGCGAAGCCCTTTCACTGGCGGACAGAGTCGCCGTTATGTTCCGTGGCCGGTTTATGGACATCATTGATACACAGGATGCCGACACCGTGGAGCGCATCGGCCTGCTGATGGCCGGCTCCGCCGCAACAGATGCGCCCGCTTCTGTTCCTTCAGGAGAAACCGCATGATCCGTCTTGAAAAACGCCATACACCGCTGCGCCATGCAACGTTAGTCACGCTGGGGCTGTCTCTTGGCATGGCCTTTGTGGTGGGTGCGCTTGTTATCGGCGCATTCGGTGCAAATCCGCTTACGGCATATGGCGTCATGCTGCAGGGTGCGCTCGGCTCCGGCTACGGCCTTGCAGAGGTTGCCGTCAAGGCCATTCCTCTTACACTTACCGGCCTTGCCGTTGCGCTGGCTGCCACCATGCAGCTGTGGAACATCGGCTGTGAAGGCCAGTTTGTCATGGGCGGCATAGGTGCCACATGGGCCGCGCTTTATCTGAGCCCTTTTCTGCCGCCATGGCTGGTTTTGCCTGCCGTTATTCTGTGCGGTGCCGTCATGGGCATGGTGTGGGCACTTATCCCCGCCGCGCTCAAGGTTTGGACAAACGTCAGCGAAATCCTTTCCACCCTGCTGCTTAACTATGTAGCCATCATCATTGTGGAGCATCTGTATTTCGGCCCGTGGCGCGACCCTGAAGGATTCGGCTTTCCAGGCACCATGACCTTTCCCGACGAAGCCATGCTGCCGCGCCTTTTCGATATGCGCATCCATATGGGCATACTGCTGGCCATCGCAGCCGCGCTGATACTGGCCGCCATGCTGGGCCGCTCCAAATGGGGCTACGCTACCCGGGTTATCGGCCTTGGCCCCCGTGCCGCGCAGTACGCCGGTATGAACGTGGGACGCAACATTCTGCTGGTAATGGGCATCAGCGGTGCGCTGGCAGGGCTTGCAGGTATGGGCGAAGTTTCGGCTATCCACTACCGTTTGCAGGAAGGGTTTGCTTCCGGTTACGGGTTCGACGGCATCATCGTGGCATGCCTTGCCTCGTTGCGACCGCTGCGTGTACCCGCGTGCGCCGTGCTGCTGGGTATTTTTCTGGTGGGCGGCGAGCAGCTTTCCACAGCCATGCAGCTGCCCTCATCTATCAGCCGCATACTGGAAGGCGCCCTGCTCTTTGGATTTTTGCTGGGTGAAACGCTTCAGCGTTACCATATCCGCTTTGGCAGCACCGCAAAGGCCCGCTCTGTAAAGGACGGCGCAAACGCTTAACAGCAGGCCGCAATACTGCGGCTACGGGGCATGGTATTTAACTGCCGCCCCTTGCAGGAACGACAATGATTGAAGATTTTGTATTCATATCAAAAATCGCCATGAAGTCTTCTGTGGCAGTGCTGTTTGCGGCACTGGGCGAGATATATGCAGAACGCTCCGGCGTGCTGAATCTTGGCGTGGAAGGCATGATGCTTATCGGCGCGCTGAGCGCTGTTGTCACGGGCATAGCCACCGGCAACCCGTGGCTGGGCGTGGCTGGCGGCGTGATTGCGGCAGGGCTGTTTTCGCTTATTCATGCTTTTTTTGCCATTACGTTGCGCGTGGACCAGACGCTTTCCGGCCTTGCGCTGACTATCCTCGGCGCTGGGCTTGCCAGCTTTCTGGGCCGCGCCTACATAGGCAAGGCCGCCCTGCGCATGAAGGTATGGTCGGTTCCCTACCTGCAGGATATTCCCGTTGTAGGAAAAATATTTTTCACCCACACCCCGCTGGTGTATGTTGCCTACGTGCTGCTACCGCTTTCGGCATATATATTGTTCCGCACCCGTACAGGGCTGAAAATCCGTGCCGCGGGTGAAGATGCAGGCTCTGCCGATGCCATGGGCGTCAACGTGGTGCTGCTGCGCTACCTGTGCACCTTTTTCGGCGGCTGCATGGCCGGACTGGGCGGGGCGTATCTTTCCATTGCTTATACACCGGGCTGGAAAGAAGGCATGACCATGGGGCAGGGCTGGGTTGCCATTGCCATGGTAATCTTTGCCACATGGTACCCGTTCCGTGCGTTTCTGGGTGCGCTGCTTTTCGGCGGGCTTACAGCTCTGCAATTTTATTTTCAGGCTACGGGGGTCGAAGTCATCCCCGTCAACCTGCTACGCATGTTCCCGTATCTGATCACCATTCTGGTGCTTATCGTGGTCATGCGGCTTGATAAAACAAAAGGCAAAGGCGGTGCGCCCGCATCTTTGGGCGTTCCCTTCAGCCGCGAAGGATAACGCGGCCGCTACCGCCAAACCGGCAACCGCAGCAACAGGCAGCCGTGCTTTTATGCCTGCGTTGCCAGCCAGAGGATACTGATATGTATAAAAAGACTATGCGCGCCCTTATCGGCGCGGCACAGGACGAAGGCCCCGTAGACCTGCTTGTTCGTAACGTAAAGCTGGTCAACGTACTTTCCGGAGAAATTCACGATGCTCACATCGCTGTAAAGAACGGTGTCATCGTCGGCTTTGAAGAATACGAAGCCAAAACCGTAGTGGAAGGCAAAGGTCGCCACTGCATTCCCGGACTGATCGACGGGCATATTCACATTGAATCCACACTGCTCTCGCCCCAGCGTTTTGCCGCTGCCGCCGCGCCCCACGGCACTGCCGCCGTCATGTGTGACCCGCACGAAATTGCAAACGTCATGGGTGCGGAAGGTATTGAATACATTCTGCATGCCAGTGAAAAGCTGCCCCTTTCCGTCTTCGTCATGATGCCGTCGTGCGTTCCGGCGACCCATATGGAAACCGCAGGCGCCACACTGCGGGCAGAAGATGTAAGCGACTTTCTTTCGCGCTACCCCGACCGTATGCCCGGCCTTGCAGAAATGATGAACTACCCCGGTGTAATCTTCCGCGACGAAGAAGTAATGGAAAAACTTGATGCGTCCAGAAATCACGTTATCGACGGCCATGCACCGCTTCTTTCCGGCAAGCAGCTGAATGCATACATTCTGGGCGGCCCTTCCAGCGACCATGAAACTTCCAACGCCAACGAAGCCCGCGAAAAGCTGCGTAAAGGCATGCATCTGATGATCCGCGAAGGCGGTTCGCAGGAGCATAATCTTGATGAGCTGATTACGGTGCTGAACGAGTTCAACACCCAGAACGTATCGTTTGTGAGCGATGACAAAGTGGTCAACGACCTGATGGACACGGGCCATATGGACGACATTCTGCGCAAAGCCATTGCCGCGGGGCTGCCGCCCGTCCGTGCCGTTCAGATGGCCTCCATCAACACGGCGCGCTACTTCCGCTTGCATCGCCGCGGCGCAGTCGCACCCGGTTATCGTGCAGACTTTGTACTGCTGGACGACCTTGAAACCGTTAAAATTGCCGCCTGCTACCTTGCAGGCAAAAACGTCAAGGACATCACTTTCTGCGACGGCGGTGCCGAGTTCTGCGAAAACACAGTACATATAGCCAACCTTGAACCTGAGGCACTTCGCATCCCCGAAGGCAAAGGCAACCTGCGCGTCATCGGCATTGTTCCCGGACAGGTTATTACCGAAGCGCTGGAAATGCCTCCCAAGGTGCAGGACGGTCTGGCTGTGGCCGATGTTGACCGCGATCTGGCCAAGATGGCCGTGTTTGAGCGTCATAAAGGTACCGGCAATGTGGGGCTCGGGTTCTCTTCCGGCCTCGGACTGCGCAAAGGTGCGCTGGCAGGAACTGTCGCCCATGATTCCCATAACCTTATCGTGGCAGGCATGAGCGATGACGACATGCTTACCGCCGCGCAGGAAGTACAGCGTATCGGCGGCGGTCTGGCTGTGGCGTGTGACGGCAAGGTGCTTGCCTCGCTGCCGCTGCCCATCGCCGGACTGATGAGCAACGCCCCTGTGGAAGAAGTGCTGGCAGGGCTGCACAACATCAACGAGGCGCTGGCGACTCTGGGCTATAAGCTGAGCAGTCCGTTTGCCGCTCTGGCATTTCTTTCGCTGGCGGTCATTCCGTCTCTCAAGCTTACCGACATGGGTCTTGTGGACGTACACAAATTCGAACTTGTCCCGCTGTGGACAGAAGAATAGCTTCACGGCCTGATTCAATACAACGTAAGGCGGCTCTCACGGGGCCGCCTTTTTTATGGTCGGAACCCCGCACGCAATGCATTGTAAAAAAACATGATGATAGTGACACCATTATAATGCCTCAGCTTTTCTATTGCATTTTTTACCGGAATCCTTGTCATGGAAAATTCTTAAGGATACTCTGGCAACACAACTATATGGTTCCGCATGCACGCAATGCATCGTAACAGTCACGCTTTCCTTTACCACTGTAACCGTGCGCAGAGACATGCGGTTTTAACACACCTTCACAACGTTACAGAGCGAGGATTCCATGACAGCAGCAAAACGTGAAGAAAGAAAGGCAAAGGTTATTGAAGTGCTGAACAAAGCCCGCTCCATGGAGCTGCAGGCAATTCATCAATACATGAACCAGCACTACGGCCTTGATGACATGGACTATGGCGAAATGGCAGGTAAAATGAAGCTGATCGCCATCGATGAAATGCGCCATGCCGAAGCATTTGCTGAACGCATCAAAGAGCTTGGCGGCGAACCTGTGGCAGAGCCTGCCGGTCCCATTGAAAAACGTCAGGACGTACGAAAGATTTATTCGTTTGATGCGGACCTTGAAGATGACACCATCGACGCCTACAACCAGTTCCTGCAGATCTGTCGGGAAAACGGCGACAGCATCAGTGCCAAGCTGTTTGAAACCATCATTGAAGATGAGCAGCTGCACTTAAGCTACTTTGAAAATGAAGACAACCACATTGAAACTCTGGGCGATTCCTACCTTTCCCGCATTGCCGGAACCCCGTCCGCAACAGGTCTGACGCCGCAAGGCTTTGCCATTGCAAAGGGCGGCGCATAGCAGCTTGTCAAAATAACTCAGCGCAGAACCGCATTGCGGTTCTGCGCTTTTTCATGTCTGAATATAGCAGGGCATATTGTTGCCCAAAATATTGCCCGCTTCAGCCTGCGCCGTTACTACCACAAGCAGGCTAAGCCCGAAATGCATTCCGTCCGGTGCAAGGAGAAAAAAAGCATTTTTAACGCTGATTCTGCGAGTTAAGCCAGCTACGCAGGCGTCCACGCGCATTCTCGTAAGGAGAAGACGTGTTGAATTGAATCATCCGCCCTTTTGTCCACTTCCCGTGCCAAGGTGCCCCGTAAAGCTCTTCGTCTGACCGCGCGGAGACTTCTTCCCGTATCCGCTGATTAGCGGCAGTCAGCCGCTCCCGCTTTTCGTCAAAACTCAGCGCTGCATAATCTGCATAAAACTTCTGCGCCAGCTTACCGAGCTCATTCCACTTATACCCGGCTTCCGGAAAATCAACAGGCTCCCCCTTATCATCCCGCGCCAGCCACTTTAACACCAGTTCGTTCCAGCCTATCAGGTAAGATACAAGGTCTGCCGGACTCATAACAGTCCCTTTGGCGTGCCCCTCCATGGTCTTCACAGTCTGTAACGCATCGGGAACCTGCGACAGAACGCGTTCCAGCTTGCCGAACCGTTCAGAGACGGCAGCCAGAAGCTCACTCTTTGAAGTCGGTACTCCCATATGGCACACTCACCGGTTATCAACCTTATCGTGGGGAAATGGCCCAGCGACACGCGTTACCGCAATCATTCCGACGAAATTACAAGTCCGCCTGTTTTTGGTTTGAAGCCACAAGCGGGTCCATTTGCTTTGCATAATGAAGCAGGTCATGCGCCATGAATTGCAGGCTGTGATAAAATGCAAAAAACTGCAGCAGCTTCTGCAAATAAAAACGTTTGGTCGCCCCTTCATCGCGTAACGTGCTCAGCCTGTTTTCACACACCGCCAGTGATGATTCAAGATGAGAAATTGACGGCTTTCTGCCTTGCCCGATGGCTTGCAGCCCATCCTTGGTGGCTTCTGCCAATTCGCGCAGCTCGTGCTTCATAATAACATCATAGCCTTCGCCTTCTGTATTATTCAAGGCATGGAGCATGGCGCGCAGGTGGGATGCACACTTGCGCAATGTATCCACCTTCAGCGAAAGCACGTGGACGTCATCGTGATAGAGCAGCCGCTCATGGCTGGCGACTTTATGATACAGGGTTTTATCTTCTGCCACCCCTGCATTGAAGTTATCCAGCATGGCGGGATCAAGCACTTTCTGCGAATCAATAAACGCTTCCAGCATAACTTCGTACAAACGCGCAGCTTCGGCAAACTGGCTGCGCATTCGCTCGCGAAGGACTTCACCCACGCGTTGGGGCCAAAGCAGTATTGAAACCAGAAAGGCACTACACACACCCACAACAATCTCAAGCACGCGATAGATGCCGAACTGCACAGGCTCTGGCTGTCCGTAACTTGCCAGTACAACGATGCATACCGTGATGGCTGCCATCCGGTAACGGGCGTTGTACCGCGTCATATACGCACAAAAGCTGACAGACGTAAAAAGCGACAGCATGTGCATCGGTGTAGTATCGGGAAAAGCCAGAATGGCGAAGACGCCAATGACAGCGCCCACGGCAGTGCCGCTGAAACGATACCAACCCATCTGCAATGAGTCGGCCACGTTCATCTGCATTACAATAACGGCAGAGATGGACGCCCAGTAGCCGAACTTGAATCCCCAATATTGCGTAACCAGATAGGCAAGCACTGCGGCAATGCCTGTTTTTATACCGTGGCGCACATGCGCAGTTGTAGACGTAGGATCGTGATATGCCATGTATTACTCTGCAAAATGCAGCGGTTATTGTCCGGAGTTAGTTACGGGCCAGAATATCTTTATCGATGATGGGTCTGTCCCACACACAGTTGATGATAGCACGTTTGAGAAAACGCTCCAAAGGCAGAGAGTCGTCATAGCGTTCGCATGTCTTGGTAAAAGCTTCCAGCTTCTGCGCATCGTTAAAGCGTCCGGGATGCTTCTCTTCGATGGCCTGCATCACCTTGCGCAGCAGGTCGATGTCGTCCTTATCAGGAAAAACAAGTGTCTCTTCAGTCATGGGATGCTCCTTGAGAATGTAGTCTGACCAAGCCACTTCCGTGTGTGGTCAGCACCCGCTAACATACACTTTTTTCAAGCACCAGCAGAGTTTCTCTGTTTTTTTGCTTATTCGCAAAATCATAGCGCAGCACCCGCCATTCGGGCCATGGCAATACGTTGCAATACTCTTCCACAGCTTGCGCTTCTGCGTCGCCCCCTGCATGCCCTGCGTACAGATGCAGCGTAATCAGGCCGCCCGGCTTAAGCATGTCTTTCAGCGACTCCAGCGCGGCAATAGTGGTTGTGTGACGCGTAACAACGGATTTATCGCTTCCGGGCAGATAGCCCAGATTAAACATGGCGCAGCTCAGCCTGCCCTGCATATCGGGCACCCGCCGGGCCACTTCTTCATGCCCGCAATGAAACAGCGTACAATAGCCCTCTGCCCCGTTATCCTGCAACCGCTGCGCAGTGTTCTCCACAGCCTGCTGCTGCACGTCAAAACCGTATACGTGGCCCTGCGGGCCTACGCACGCTGCCAGAAACATGGTGTCATGGCCGTTGCCTGTTGTGGCATCCAGAGCAATGTCGCCTGCCTGCAGAACACGTTTAAGTAAAGAATGCGTAAATTCAATTATGGAGGGCAGCTGCGAACGACGTCTGCCCGAGGCCGGTTGGCTCATTCTACTTCTCCGTCATGCACAAGTGCATAGCATTGCACAAATTGAGTTGCAAAAACAGACACAACCTGCACAAAGCCTTGCACATCAAACACAGTCATAAACTACTATTAGGCTGAATTTATTAAAAATAACATTTTGGCACGGCGTATGCTTTAGTACATACATACGTGAGGTTATGAATATGTACACTGCCCCGATACAAACTGCTGTAACCTGCAGGCCCGTACCTCCTTCCGGGCCGTCAGCCATCGCCGAAGCTTTACGCGCTATCCCCGCCCAGGAAAAGCGCCTTGTCTACCAGACCATGAACTGGTGGAAAGCAACGGCACCCCATACGGCGGGGCAGCTGCATGACTCCCCCTGTTCTTGCCTCACTTGATGACTCCCTTTGCTCTGCCGGGATGTTAAACCGGCGACTCCAAAGGCCCCGTACGGGGCCTTTTGGCGTTTTACAGGGGAGTAAAAGTTTTCATCACCTCAAGGGGGTCTTTTTCGCTTTCCGTAGCGAAGAACAGGCCAGTATCAAACGGGCCGAACATGCCTTTTTCCGCCACCTGCGTAAAAAAAGCAACGCGGTCATAACGCCGCAGGCGTTCTTCCGTTACGCCGCATGCAGCATAATAATCTTCACGGCGTATGGGGCTGTTTGTTTCTGTCAGGTCATACACGGCGTCTTCGTTTTCCGCCCAGGCGTGCAGCACCCACATGCTATCTTTACGAATCCATGCGTGGACCACGCCAAAATCTTCCAGTTCGCTCGAAACTTCCATAGCCGCATCAAAACATAATGGCCTGTGCGCCATAACTTCTCCTTGAAAATCCATTTAATCAGCCTGTTGCAGGCCTTTGAGCGCCAGCATGGCAGCGCCCACAGCATTACCCACTTCATGCAATCGGGGAAAAACCGCCCGGGTGCCCAGCCTGGACGCCACACCGGGAACCAGATACTGCGAGGCAGCTCCGATACCCACCACCGGAACAGCAAGGCGCACCTTGATATCCAGCAAAGAAAAATTGTTACGCCGTGCCAGAAACCCCGCAAGATTGCCCCCTACTTCACGGCGGGCCACATGCTGCAAAATGGCGTCTTCAATGCGGGCTTCCACTTTTTCCACCACATTGCGGCTGAAGGTGACAGCATCTTCACCCCGAAGAGCACTAAGCCGGCGCGCCATCCGCAATGCACTTTCCGTACAGCCCATTTTCATTGCTTCCAGCACATGCAAAGCATCCGTAGGCGTAAAGCCGCACTCAAAAATTTTCTGTTCCCGCGCAAGGCGCAGCATGCGGGCATTATAGGTGACTTCCGGCATGTTCAGCTCTGCCAGCAATTCTTTCAGCGGCATAACCCTGCGTTCGTTTAACAGCGCCAGCAGCTTGTCGCCCTGACAGGCTTCATCCGTCAAAGCCTGCCCCGCACACACGCAACGGGAACCCAGACCGGTACCAGCCCATCCGGCAGGGTCAGGCAATTCCATGCCCATCCCCGCCACCATACAGACGGGCACAACACGCGTGGGGCCGATACTCATACCGCCGGCAGGGTCCAGCGCCACAAGGCTGTCTCCGCCGACTGCCACCGTAAACATCTCAACCGCGTCCACATGTGTCTGCCACTCGCCTATGATCATGCCGCCGGTGTCAATCACGGGGTTGCCGTTGCGTACAATGGTCATATCCGTTGTGGTTCCGCCCACATCCACTACCAACACATCGGGCTGTTTCTGCCCGCTGAAGTCGCAGCATGTGGTGGAAGCATATTCCGCACCGAAGCAGGCAGTGGCCGCAGGGCCGCTTGCCACTGTACTTGCTGCTTTTCTGGCTGCTTCTTCCATGGTCATGGTGGTCGCATCGCCGCGTACTACATATACGGAGCCTTTCAGACCCAGATCCGCCAAGGCGGTACGCACACCGGCAAGGAACTGCTCCATCACCGGCAGCAGGCGCGCGTTAAGCACCGCAGTTGTGGCGCGTTCCCGCATACCGGCCTGCATGCTGGCTTCGTGCGAGCAAAAAACCGGCAACTTGCTGGTCAGTTGAATGGCCTTGGCCGCGACCAGCTCATGGGCGGGGTTCACGTACCCATGCATGGAGCACACTGCGTAAGCGTCCACCTTGCCGTGCAGGTCTTTCAGGTGATCAATCAGGTATTCGATGCCCAGCGGTTCAGCTTCGGAGCCGTCCTGTTTATGCCCGCCCGGCACAAAGCGCGCGGCAGCAGCCGGAACTTCCATCCGCTGATTGAAGCCGATGACAAAAAGTCCCACGTCTACACCCTTGTCTTCCAGCAAAGCGTTGGTCGCCAGCGTTGTGGAAACCGCCGTGGTGTGTACGTCGGCAGGGTTGATCTGCGCCTTTTTCAGAACAGCGCCGACACTTGCAGCCACGCTTATGCTGGGCTGGTGGTGTGTTGTGGGACTTTTGGCCCATGCAACTGCGCTTCCGGTTGCAACATCCACTATGACTGCGTCGGTATAGGTTCCGCCCGCGTCAACTCCGATTACATACCCTGTAGCCGCGTACGGTCTGGCAGTCTGCGTATCCATGAGTGCGTCGTCCATTGAACTGCTCCGTTTTGTTATCACACCTGCGGGCAGTGATACCGCCCGATGCTACAGTTGGCAATGCCTGACGCCACACCTATCGAACATGTCGATACTTTTTGCAAAAAACAATCAATATAAACGATTTGCCCGCAAGCCATTCCTGCTGCACACGGGATATTGCATTTACCCGCAGCCGAGGGGGATGGCTGGCTACACCGTGACACAGACAACGCACCGGAGGAAGCATGAGCAACCCGAATTACACGCAGATGTGGGAAAATCTTAACCTCGACCTTTCCGCCCATGACGGGCTGCTGGAAGTGTTAGGCAAATTTTACGGCGACATTTACCTGTCGCAGCAAGGCCGCCTGAAGGGTATGGAATACCTTGATTTTGTTCTTTCAGAAGTACACGGCCTGCGCATTAAAGAACTGCAGGATGCCAAAGCGCAGGGCCGCAAGGTCATCGGCACGTTCTGTGTTTTTGTTCCGGAAGAGCTGACCCTTGCCGCCGATGCCGTGCATGTGGGCCTGTGTGCCGGTGCAGACGCAGGCACAGAACAGGCGGAACAACTTGTTCCCCGCAATACATGCGCCCTGATCAAATCATTCATCGGCTTTAAAATGGCCCGCCTTTGCCCCTATACCGAGTCTTGTGACCTTGTTGTGGGCGAAACCACATGTGACGGCAAAAAGAAAGCGTACGAAGCATTTTCCGAGCATGTTCCCATGCATGTTATGGAAGTACCTCACACCAAAAGCCAGTCTGCACGGGAACTCTTCAAGGCGGAAGTGTTGCGCTACAAAGAACAGCTTGAAAAACTTACAGGCACTACCATAACGCCCCAGCGCCTTGCCGAAGGCATCCGCATCGTCAACGAAAAACGTCGCGCACTGCAGCGTCTTTCCGCACTTCGCGCCAGCGACCCCGCACCCATCTCCGGCCGCGACGCACTGCTGATCAATCAGGTGTCATTCTACGACGATCCTGTCCGCTTCACACAGTCGGTCAACACGCTGTGCGACCAGATGGAAGAGCGTATAAAAGCAGGTGAAGGCATTACCCCCGCAGGCACACCCCGCCTTATGCTTTCCGGCTGTCCCATGGCTGTGCCCAACTGGAAGCTGCCCTACATCATGGAAAGCTCCGGTGCTGTTATCGTGGGAGAAGAATCCTGTATCGGCACCCGCAACACCCGCGATCTGGTAAATGAATCCGCAGACAGCATGGATGCCATGCTCGACGCTATCGTGGACAGATACATGAAGATTGACTGTGCCTGCTTTACGCCCAACGATGAGCGCACAGGCAACGTGACTTCCATGGCAAAAGAACTGAAGGCCGACGGCATTGTCCACTACGCTTTGATGTTCTGCCAGCCGTATGCACACGAAGCGTTTAAAATTGATAAAGCTTCGCGTGAAGCAGGCATTCCCATGCTTGCTATCGAAACAGATTATTCCATGGAAGATGTGGAACAGTTGAAAACCCGCGTGGAAGCCTTTGTGGAAATGGTACGCAGCTAACCATGCTCACTGCCGGAATTGATATCGGGTCGCGCTCAATCGAAGTGCTGATTGAAAAAAACGGTGACGTCGTTCACAGCGCCTGTGTACCCACAACCTTTGAACCTGTAAAACAGGTAAAAGGTATTCTGGAGGGCTGGAATCCGGACGTGCTTGTGGCAACAGGATACGGCAGAGCGCTGGTGGAGCCACTTGCGCTGGCAAAACGTGTAGAAGCCATCACCGAAATCAAAGCACACGCCATGGGCGCTCTTGCAGCCTTTCCAACTGCGCGCACAGTGCTGGATATCGGCGGTCAGGATACCAAAGCCATAGCCCTGCTTGCAGGCGGCAAGGTTTCGCGGTTTGAGATGAACGACCGTTGCGCCGCAGGAACTGGCAAGTTTCTGGAATATACCGCAACGGTTTTTCAGATACCCGTTGCTGAATTCGGCCAATACGCACTTAACGGCGAATCGCCGCCCGTTATTAACAGCATGTGTACTGTCTTTGCCGAGACTGAAGCTACCTCACTCATGGCACAGGGTATAGCCGGTGCCGATATCGCGCTGGGGTTGCATAAGGCAATCATCAGACGAACTGTAAATATGCTGGGACGCGTGGGGCTGGAAGCTCCGCTGGTATTTGCCGGCGGCGTTGCCCGCAACCCCTGCATGAAAAAGCTGGTCGCAGATGAATTGGGGCTGGAAGAAGGCCGGACGTTGCTGATTCCCGATGAGCCAGACATGAACGGTGCCAGAGGTGCAGCGTTGCACGCACGGATGCGGGCTCAAGGTTAACTCCATCAGAGAATGAGATGGATTAAGACAGCACAACACCATATGACGCATGAGAAAGCGATGGAAAGCAACCTGAAGGTCAGTTTGGCTCCAGCGCCCCCTTGCCAATGTAGGCTTTGCAGAGTTCCAGAAAGGCTGTTGCCAGCAAACATCTGGTAAGATTCAAAGGTTAGGTGACGGAGTTGTACTTTACTCTGGTAGCAAGACAACAGCCTGTCTTCAGCGCAGAGTATGGCTACTGATTTAATAGTATCTGCCACGCGTATCTAAACAAATAACAAGGCCCCATAAGGGGCCTTGTTTAGTTACCTATACAAAGGCTGACCAAAAGCTAAAAAGGCTCTCCGCCGTTTATCTGCGACATAAACCCATAGGTACTTGCCCCGTTCACGCGCACCGTTTTAAGTGCAGCAACCAAAGCCTTTCTTACCGTCGTACTTTCAGATGTCCATTCTATAACTGCGTGGCCAAACACCACAGGCATCATGCCCGGAGCCCACACCTGTACCATACGGGTATTGGCAGGAGGCAGGCGGAATTCATTACCACCGGAAGTAAGCTCAACAGGACTACCTGAAGTACTCCCCGTATAAACATTGCATAAACTGCTGACGTTCTCGCCGATATGGTTATACACGGTTATCCGGCACGTTACCTCTGTATCGGAAACGTTGGTAATAAATATATTGGAAATAAAATCCCAGGCACTATCTCTGGCTTCAATACCGGTAACTAAAGCCCTTCCTTTCGGCTTGTACGCGGTACCGTCCATTTCCATGGCAAATAATGCGCTGCATAGCGTTAATACAACTCCAAAAGCCAATACAAGCATATGCACATATCGCATAACAAACCTCGCAAAACGTAGTTGTGTTATCCTCAGTCCGCTTGGTTGTGGCATAACCCACCGCAATATGTCTAATACAAACAGGTTAGACAAGCCCTGAACTACTTTCCTTCGCCTGTCCTCCAATATGCTCTCGTGCTCTACTTCATCACTTACTGGTGCGGCACTAAATATATACAGTTACACAGGGGGCAATTTATTAGCAAAGCCTTGAAGTCGCATCCAGCGCTATACATATGTAGCTAACCTTTACCTTTCCTGCCCGCGGTCATACGCATACGATGAATAACGAATTCAGACGATATAGATTTTGATAACGAGATTGCAGATGAGAAAGCGCTCGGCATTGTTTCAACAAATGGGGCTAGTCTCCGGCAGTGCGGTTGTAACAAAGCCCATAAGGTTGGGATGAGCAAGGGGCGATGGATAGAAATTTGGGGAAAGTAGTAGGCAACGGCTCAGAAAGAATAAGCCTGCAGTATTTTTCCTCACGCTAACTTGCACAGGAAGTCCCCCGCCTTGCGGCCAGCACTCCTCAGAAAAGCAAATTAGGTGCCCAAAGAGAAGCACAGAGCGTAACTTTCGGATACACTTAGCTGGAGTTGCCCCCACTAAACTGGAGACTCAACGGCTGGTAACAGGCAAACGAATTCTCTTTACGAGCGCATCCGTAAACCTTTATGCGGAGCGTTATCGTTCTAGCCTTTGATCCATGGAGGCGCTATTAAAAACTGTCAAGACGTTGATACAAACGTACTCCATTAGCAGGCTACAGCCTCTTCCTGCATAGGTAGGTGAGTAAATAGCCTACAAGCGTCCAAAGAGAATTCCTGCAACCCCTCAAAAGCATGTAGCCAGATTTTAGCGCCCAGCCGAAGCAGAGTGATTTTTTGTTATCTGACTATGGCCCTGAAGTTGTATCTCCCAGAAAATGCCGACAGTGCGCTGGAGAGGTGAAGAAACAACGTACATAAACGTATAAGTCTGGCAGCCCCCCCAAGGAACCTGCACAAGATCAGACCTCAGACAAACTGACTGAAGTGAGGGAAAGGGAAAGTAAGGCACGGCTGACATCGGCGCACACCAGAGAATAGAACGGTACTACTATGCCGGTACATGTCTTCGCTCTTGGAAACTTTGTGAACATGGCGCATCCTTTTCACCGAAAACTGTGCGCAGTATTTCCTGATGAGACGAGACTTCATTTCGGTGCCTTGCTGAAGATGACCAACGTTTTTAATATATCCCGGTCCAGTTCGGCATCCTAAAAAAACTCGGAAGAATCAGCATGGGTTTAATGAGAGCCGTAACAAACGGACTAAAGGATGTGCGGCTGGAAACAATTCAGGAAGGGAAAAGAGAAAGAAGGAAGCCGCGGCGCCAACTACTACAAACGCCTCTTCTGAGCAATTGATGGAGATGGCGTGGTTGACGAAACGACAACAGGCTCTGATCGTATCTGATCAGAGCCTGTTGCGCTTTTTCAAAAGAAAAAGCCTTGGCGACGGCCTACTTTCCCACAAGCTACCCTGCAGTATCATCGGCGATGGCTGGCTTAACTTCCGAGTTCGGAATGGGATCGGGTGTACCCCAGCCTCCATGGTCACCAAGGCAAATTCGTGGCCGGGCGGGTGGTTATCGGGAAGGCGGCAGGTATATCTCCCTGCGCCACATCGACAACGG
>NZ_JBKEBF010000007.1:0-12313 GCF_047973035.1 Oleidesulfovibrio sp. | reverse complement strand
CGAAATCCAAAATGAGAAAAACTCTGGATTTCGCCCTTCTTTGTACACCCAAAATGAGAAATATGTTTGATGAGAAACGTTATTCTTGTGGGATCTTCTTTTCTGGGGTGGCTTCATCTGAGCTTGCCGCTTCGCTAATTAGAATCTCGACACATAGAAGAACGCACTCATCGCATATCGCCACAAGCGGATCTCCACTGTTGGCAACCAGCCTTTTAACATCTTTTTGAGATTTACCGCAAAAGCTGCAGCATGTTACTTCGTCTTGCTTATTCACGTCACTCACTTTTGCTATTTTGACTTGCAGGAGGCCGTTTTAAACCTTTAATCTTAGTAGTTCTGCCGTCGTTCTTTATGCGACATTGCCACTCGTTGAAGGAATCTTCGATGAAGCTCTCGCTCCCCGTTGATCTTCCAAACGCCCAATACGTTCGCGTAACTCCCCATTAAGGCTTGCAAGTCGCCTATTTTCAGCATTTACCTCACGTAGCTCCTGCGTCAATTCGCGTGCATGTTGCGTGAGAATCTCTCTTTCTTTGCGCTCTTCTTGGCGCAATTTCTCAAGTTCCAGCTCTAAATGGATGCAGCGTGAACAAGCCGCAGTGGCCGTCCCGCGAGACTCGGTCTCTGTTGTGTGAGTGCTTGACTCGCAAGTCGCGGCGTTTTCACCTGACAGCAACCACTCTGGGGATACATTGAATTTCCTAGAAATAAGCATTCCTAGCTCAAAATTAGGCAAAGAAAGGCCTTCTTCATAATTTCTCAATGTGTTTGGCTGGATACCAAGCAGGGCGGCGAAATCTTTCCTGCTTTGCGCCCCTCTGAGCGCTCTCAAGTTTTGAGGAAAGGACATGGGTAAAACTTCCGTGAGCAAACTTTTACCCTAACTTTTACCGCACAGCAGTATGAAAATGTTAAATATTCGCTTATTTATCAACATACTAGCGGCGTGCGTGCCTAAAACCAAACTTTTACCTAAAAAAGCTTGCAAATAAGACCGAATTTAGGCAAATAAAAGTCACGGGCGGTTGAGTAGTGGATTCAAAACTAAAACCAAACTACCAGCCGCCCAGTGTACAGGTCAACGACTTAGAATGGACGAAACCAACAGCTTTCTGGACGGCAAATGCGACAACTATCCCTCTTTCATACCGATGCACTTGATGCACAGGCGGCGAGCCTCGCAAGCGTTATGCGACTTGTGCGCTCCGCCATGAAAAGGGTTGCTGATGAACAGGCAGGCGGAGTGTCTCGTGAACACCTTGCCGATTCGGTGTCGCGCCTTGCAGAAGCTGCCGGAGTATCCCTCACGCAACGGAAGACCAAGAGAGTCTCGAAGGATGTTCTGGACAAATGGCTGAACCCGTCTGCAGTTGACCATGCACCCAGCCTTGAGGCGGTGGTCGCCTATTGCCTTACAACTGGCGACCCCGCCCCTTTTCTGCCGATCTTGCAAGCTATGGGTTGTGAAATCATGACGGCCCATCAGCGAGATAAGTGCCAGTTTGCGGAGGCTGTAATTGAAGAGAAGCGTTTAAAAAGACTTAAGCAAAATTTGGAGGCCAAGCTGTTATGAGCGTGAAAAGGCGCGATGGCGCAAAGCGCAAGTATTGGTACATACGGGCGTTTCTGGACGAACGCGGATACAGCATGAGGAAGTTTGCTCAAAAAGTAGGCGTTAGCGAATCGCAGGTCGGCAAGACTATACGCGGCGGCGACAACAGTCCCCGCGTGCTGACCGCCCTGATTGAGGAAGGTTGCCCTGTGGGGCTGCTTGATCTGCCGGAGAACATGAAGATGAGGAGGGTGGTGTGATGCAATCTGAATACCCGCAAGAAACTGTCTGCGGTGCAGCAAGAGCGCTTGTTGAGTTTTTTAAAAAGTATGGCTTCTCCCAAGAGGAGGCTGCGGAAATATCGGTTAAAGCTATAAATCGCGTGAATGGCGGGTTTATTGCGGAGTGCCAGCTAATCCGTAAAGGGAAATCGGCGCGCGGCCGCAATGTGAAGGTGGTGCTGTGATGAGCAATCTCACATGGCGATCCCGCTTACGCTGGGGTGCCCCTTTCATTGTTAAACCGCGAGTGGGAATGAGTCTTGATGACCATGAAGTTCTTACTCTTAAAAAAGGCGGTAGGGTTATCGCTGTGTGTCACATGGTCAGACGGGGAGAATATCACGAATTAATTGAAGTGCGTCCGGTGATTGAAGAACAGCCCGTCGACAAAGCTCTCGAACGATTTCGGAGAAAGCTGTTGATGGAGTGCTGGCGATGGTGCGTTTTAAAGTCTGCTTATCGCCTTTCGTGGCCCCTGATAGATGAACGACTGTAAGCAGAAGGAGTGTCCAATGGGAGCAAATTCCACAGAAAGTCAAGAGCGCGTCAAGGCGACAGCCGAAGCTATCGCCCTGATACTTAAAAAGGTTTCATTGTGCGAAGCAGTAGGTGCTGTTTCGCTGGCGATGAACACCGCATTTACTGCCAAATACGGCTATGTCGCGCGTGTTAGTCTTTACGGGACAGCCTTTTTTCCAGATGCAAAACGAAAAGAGTGAAGTCCTCCGCAATCTGTTCAAGAATTTCAGCTTTACTTTTTTGCATGTTTTCAGCCTGCACTAACAGGGAGTCGTTAAAAGCTGCTTTCAGATACAGGTCTCTGGCAATTGGCAATAATGCATTACGTGATACTTCTTCTGACATTTCCGGCTCCTTTGTATGTGTTCGATTAGTGGTGTTTGAAAACACATAGCAAACGGGGCCGGAACCCACAATAAAGGCAGACGGATATGGCGATACAAGAAGAAGCATATACAGCCAAAGAGCTAGCAGTGCTACTTTCTGTCACAGAGAGGGCTTGTCAACTCCGTGCCCGACGCGAAGGCTGGCAATCTCGCCCCCGTGCCGGTCGCGGCGGCGGTAACGAGTGGCTGGTCGCTTCTATGCCGGAAGCCACTCGCGCCAAGCTTCTTGCGGCCTGTGCACGGAGGCAGTTGGAGACAGAGAATGTTCCGGCAGCCACTCTTGCAATATCCGCCGTCAGTGAGTCCAAGAAAGCTAAGGCGCTGGCCCGCGCTGATCTGGTCGCTTTGTATACGGACTGGCTTGATAAATCGTCTCATGGAGCAAAGGCCGCAGCACGCGAAAAGTTTATACTTGCCTATCTGGGAGGCGCATGGCCTGCGCTACGGGAAAAACTCGGAGGCAAGGTCAGCTGGAAATCTATTGAGCGCTGGAAGGTGGAGATGCGTCGCAGCGGAGCGGTAACGGCTCTGGTCGATAGGCGAGGGGCCGGTAACAGCAACCGGACAGTCATGTCGCCAGAGCATACAGATCTGCTTCTTCGTGCTGCACTGCACCCCAATAATACCGCCCTCAGTTCTGCCATGAGAATGGCGGCGGTAGCTATGCAGGCAAAAGGGCTTGCGGTACCTGCGGAGAGAACCATGCGGCGTTTCCTGGAACAATGGAAATCCGTCAACTTCGGTACGTGGGTATTCACTCGTGAAGGCAAAAAGGCATGGAACGACAAGGCCGCCTTTTTTATTGAGCGTGATTACAACCTTATTGAGGTCGGCGACATTCTGGTGGCTGATGGTCATGTGTTGAATTTTGAGACTATCAACCCATGGACAGGCAAAGCCCAGCGCATGGAATTGGTCATGTGGTATGACATGAAGTCCAACTGCCCAATGGGTTGGGAAGTTATGCCGACCGAAAACACACAGGCCATTGCATCCGCGTTCCGGCGCGCCGTGGTGGCGCTCGGCAAGCTGCCGCTTATTGCTTACCTCGATAACGGCAAAGCGTTTCGCTCAAAGTATTTCAACGGGGTGGACTTTCGGCAAACAGGTATTGGCGGACTTTTCCAAGAACTTGGCATTCATACTATTTTCGCATGGCCCTACCACGGGCAGTCCAAAACCATTGAGCGTTTTTTCGGTTCGCTGCACAGCCTCGAGCAATGGGTGCCTTCTTATGTGGGGCGCTCTATTGGCAGTAAGCCGCCACGCCTGAGCCGTGGTGAGGTTATGCACCGCAAAGCGTGGGATGCTGCCGGAGGCAGGCCGTTGACTCTGGAAGAGACGCATTTCGCCATTGCTCAATGGATAGATGAATATATCAACACCCCGCAACGCGGGCACCTGAATGGCAAATGCCCGGCCGAAGTCGTTTTATCCGGTCTAGGCTCAGGAATTGATCTTGCGCGTCTGCGGCATCTGATGATGTCAAAAGATGTGCGCCGGATTTCCCGAGAAGGTATCCGGTTCATGGGTAAGCGGTACTACGCACCGGAGCTCTATAGCAGAACCCACGCCGTGCAGGTTCGCTACGATATTGGCGACCTGTCTTCCATCTGGGTGTACAGCGCGGACGGCAAGGACTGCTTGTGTGAAGCCAGACAGGTGGAGGGGATTCATCCTGCCGCCGACATCCTCGGCACTCATGAGCATCAGACTGCTTTACGGGAAGCTATCAGCTTGAAAAAGCAGCAGGAGCGGGAGGCGACATCTATTGTGCGCGGCGTATTGGAAGACGCTTTGCACGATAACCGCGAGCGGATGCGTGTCATCCAAAATGAGAAAATTACCCCTGCGGAGCCGCAGCCTGTGGCTCTGTCACAATCAAAGATTGTCAGCATTGAGACTGCAAAGAAGCAGGCACGGGCCCGACGCGAAGAGAGCCCTGTTTATACCCCTCCTGCACAGAAGCCGGAAATTATGAATGAGCTGGATAAGTACGAATACTTTTTCAACTTGTCGGTGCGGGATGGCCTTACGCTGCGCGAACCTGATCAGGAGTGGATGGATGCCATGGAGCGCAGTGAAGATTTTCAGAGGGATGCCGCTCAGCGTTATGAACGGCTTCGGAAGTATTACGCCCGAAACCGGGCCAGCACGGCAAATATATAAGGAGCAGACATGAGAAAGGACGTGTTTATTGAAACCCGTAATGTGATGGACTTCCGGCAGAAAATAGCAACGCTGGAGAGTGATTCCGGCGAGCCCGGGTTTGCGCTGATATTCGGGCAAGCAGGCAGGGGTAAAACAGATACCACCCGCAACTATTACGCCCGTAACGGAGGTGTCTTCCTGCGCGTGATGCAGGGCTGGACGCAGACCGCTTTTTTGCAGGAGTTGTGTTTTCAGGTGTGCAGTATGCGCCCCAGAAGCGCTGCTGCCTGCAAAGCAAAGGTTATCGAGGCTATTGAGGATATGCCGCAGACCATATTTGTAGATGAGGCAGATAGGCTGCATGTGGATCGCATCGAGGACCTGCGCGATATTTTTGACGTTACCGGCTCTCCTGTTGTGCTTATTGGCGAGCAGGAATTGCGGGGCGTGCTTGGTACTCGCCGTAGAATTTGGAGCCGCGTCAAGCAGGTTGTGGAATTTGGGCCTGTCACGGAAGAAGATGTAGCCATTTTGGGTGATGAGGCTGCGGGGCTGGACATTGAGCCGGAGGCGGCGGCGAGCATTGTCCGCCAGTCTGATGGCGATTTTCGACTTGTATGGAGCTTTATCGGCCAGCTTGAACAGGTGGCGAGAACGCATGAAACTTCCATTATTACGGTTGGCATGGTGGGCCGAGTGGCAAAGCATGTAGCGAGCTGGAGGAAGTAATGCAGCATAAGCAGGCATTACTGCGTGATGCAGCCCGACGCCTTGGAAAGAACGGCAAGGTGTTCACCAACAGAATGCTCTTTATAGCGCTGCAGGCGCAAAACGAACCGGAAAAGGCTCGCATACGTAGGCAAGCGCAGTCGCTGGTTAAAACCGGAGAGTTGCAGCGTACTGCTCCCGGAGAATATCGATACAACCCTGCTGCCGCACCAGCTCGCAACGCTCAGGTTATTATGCAGATGTGGCGCGCCTTGCATTCCATGAACCCGGGTTTTTCGACACAGGACTTAGCGCGTATTTCCGGCGCCAAATACAATTACGCTCTGAAGTATGTGCGCCCCCTGGAGGCGGCGGGATATCTGTCCGTATACCGGCGTAAGGGAAACACTATTTTGTATAAGACTACGGAAAAGCTCCGCAATCAGCGAAATACTTTTTATCCGCCTAAGCCTATCAGCGACCCTTTTGAAGAGGAAAGCCAGAGTGCATATGACATGCTTGGATTGTTCCTGCTTCGTGATCCGTATCAACCGGCAGTGCGGCAAAAAATTGTCGGGCATTGCAAAACAATACTGACCCGCTTTGAGCGGGAGGAGGCCTCCGATGACCAGTGATACTCCCCGTAGTACCGGCAATTGTGGTTGTTCTTATGCTCCAGACGGCCCTATTTCGCGCCGTATGCATGTATACGCAGTAGAGATTGCTGCACAGCTTCAGAAATTGCCTCAGACCTCTTTTGAAGCTGCCAGCCCCGCCCTCAAAGGGTTATTTGCTGAGATTGACCGCGTGGCAGATATGGAGTCCACGATCCCCGTTTCAACCTTTGTTAGTAAGGAGCACGCATAATGCCTACCCCCGACGGCTATATGGAAAATGCGCACGGGCACCTTGTGCCAGTGGCGCAGATTAAGGACATCGACATGGCCCGCCATGAGCTGGTTATGGAAAAGGTGGCTAAAGCCCGTGTTATGCAGGAAGAGCTACGCCGCCTGAAAGGTGAAATTATGGGCGATGTGGAAGCATTTATTACTTTGTCTGCCGAGAAATACGAAACCAGCCTTGGCGGCCAGAAAGGTAACGTCACTCTGAACAGCTTCTGCGGTCGTTACCAGCTTAAGCGACAGATCAGCGAGCACCTAACTTTTGACGAACGGCTACAGGCAGCAAAAACGTTGATTGATGAATGTTTGAAGGAATGGAGCGAAGACAGCCCCGGAGAGCTGCGGACACTGGTGAACGGTGCCTTTGACGTGGACAAGGAAGGTCGCATCAATACAGGCCGCATTCTGGGGTTGCGTAAGGTTAAAATCGACGATGACCGTTGGCTTCGGGCGATGGATGCCATTGCTGATAGCCTGACGGTTACCGGTACCAAAGCGTACTTCAGGCTGTACGAACGTGACGGTAGCGGCAAGATGCAGGCAATATCACTAGATATTGCGGCTTTATAGGGAGCGAGAGATGAATGGAGCATTTGAACGGATAAGGAGCGAACTGGGAGCAGTCACACAGGCGCAGCTGTCCGAGGTGCTTGGTATTAATCAAGCCAGTGTAAGCATTGCAAAGCGTTCCGGGGATATTCCTCCGCGCTGGCTTCTGACCCTACTGCGCAAATACCGGCTGAACCCTGATTGGATAATGACCGGGGAAGGTCCTAAGTTTAGCATACCGGCCGACTGCAATGAGACAGAGTACCAGGGCGAACGCCAGGCGGATTTTCATCTTGGTTTTTAGCCGATGCGAAACCGCCCCTATGCGGGCGGTCGCCGGAGTGTGGCGGCTCCGGCCTGATGAGCAGCCTAGTGAGTTTATTATGAAGGTTGTCCATACCTCTAAATCCACAAGGGATAAAGCATGTCCGAAGTGCGGCTCTGTACACTGGGAAGCTGTATGGCTGTGTATTTCTTGTGACGAATGGGTTGCATGTACAGATTGCTCAGACGGGACAGGAACAGGATTGTGTGAGTGGTGTAGGCGGACGTGGAGATGAAGGCAGAAGGTTGACATGGCAGAACAGCGACAATTCTCTCACTCTATTTGCGTTAAAATTGACGCAAAAACAGAAGCCAAATTAGAGCTTTTTCCCGCAGAACAATGGGCCGATGGCGTAGCGGGTGCCTATCGTGTGCGCCTGAACCGCAAGTGGGTGCGTAACGGAGCTGCACGGCAATATCTAACGCCAGAGCGCATCGGGTTACTGGTGGCTGAACTGCTGAAAGGCGCCCTGCTTGATGAAGGCATTGTGCCGAATCTACCTGTGGGTAGCCAGATGCGAGTGCGTCGTGACCCTGCCGACCCGTATTCGTATCAGCGCGTATATACACGCACAGAACCCTTCAGAGGCTGGGACGGCCTTTGGTATGTGCTGGTGCATGTGTACGGACGGGGCACCGATATGGTGCCTATCAACAGTCTGGAGCCTGTAACGAGGTGATGTATGAGTAAAGCCGACTTTGCCAAAATTCATATCGGTAAAAAGCAATTGGGGTTGGATAAGGATGATGTGGCCTATCGGGCCATGCTGAAGAATATGTTCGGTGTCTCCAGTTCGGCGGATCTGGATGATAGACAACGCTATCGCCTGATCTGCCACTTGAAGGAACTCGGAGCGAATTTTTCAAGCAAGGGAAAGACCTACCCCAAGCAGCCCCGGCGGAATAGCGGCGATTTTTATGTCATTCCCGACAACGTCCCGTATGCAAGTCAGAAGCGCTATATCCTTGTGCTCTGGAAGGCGTTGGGGTGGAGCCTGAAAGGGATCGACACCCGCATGCGTAAGCAATTCGGTCTGGACAGTCTTGTGTGGGTGCAAGACCAGGCGCAGTTACAGACCATCACCAAGGACCTGCAGAACCGTTGCCGAAAGGCTGGAATTGACCCGGATAACGCATGATGCAGGATACAGAACCGCTGGAGCTCGTTCAGGAAATCACTTCTCGGTATCGCACTGTACACCGGTTCTGCAAAGCTCATGGGGAGCTTAATCGATCCACGGTCTACATGGTACTCAAAGGCCGTTACCCCGGCAACACAGAGTGCCAGCTGGAACGAATACGAGAGGCTTTGCGGGGCAAAGTCAGCCTTGAGGAACGGGCCTGTCAGGCAATACGGGAAACAGCATGCGCAAGGTGTACCGTCACTAATCAGGGATGCCGTAGATGCGAAACGCTTTTTAGAGCGCTGGCCCGAGCCGTGGCCGCCGCTATTTCAAACCACATATGAGGTGCAGCATGAATGCAACCCTGTGCAGAACGCTCAAAAAGATGTTTGACGATGGGTTCCGTCAGTATGCCGGAGAGATTGATTCGCAGGTCTACGAGCAGCTTGGCTGCAAGGATGCCGCGCGAGCCTATTGGATTTGCCGTTGGCCCATCCTGCACTGTCTCGGTTGCAACAGACGCTGCACCCCAAAGTCTCCCACCGGTTTTCAGGTACCGTTGGTGAGGGTTTCGCCGTCCACGAATAAGGACTTTTCTCTCACACCCGAGGAGCTCGTCGCGGCCAAGGCACTATTGCGCATTGATGAAGCAGCGTACTGCCTGAATGTCTCAGAACGAACAGTGCGCAGGCTAGTGGATGAGGGAGTGCTGGTTCGACATGTGCGGCAACCTGTACGGGTTACAGCTGAGAGTGTGAGGGAGGAAATGGCGCGGGTTGATTGGTGAAGCCTAGCTCCCTTGACCGCTAGTCAATTTTCATGTAAAAAAAGGCTCACTTAATAAATCTTAAAACAAGACTTGGAGCGCTTAGTACATGAATAGTATTATTCCAGAAGAAACCATCGACAAAATTGATTTTTTCTTCAAGCAGCATCTGTTGGCTCTTTTTATTGAAGCAGCACAAGCGGCATGTGATGCCGTAGCGGTTGACCCGGATAACTTTGGGGAATACACGCTGGGCGGTGCCTTTTGGGATAATTATTTTCATCGTGCTTCCCGCTTAAAAAGTTCAGACGATGCCTGTGCGGACTGCATTCACACGGAGCAAAACGATCTAGTTTTTTCACCAGACGGTGCAATTTTTCGTTGTCACAAGGTAGACACGAACTACCGCCCCCGAGGCGGACAAAAAGCCAAGAAGGCTGCCTACGAAATATGTACAAACGTACTCCCCGGCCTGGAAGAGGAAATGCTCTTAAAACGGGGAAATATGATTGTTGCATTTCGGCTTGATCGAGAATGGGGGCTTGAAGAAGCGGTGCTCGGTGTATTAATCCCCTCCAGCAGTAAGAACGCTAAACTAGCTGTCGACTTTGAACCGCTAAGAACGCTGTATTCACGCGCAATGTCTATAGGTTCAGACCTGCCGCAAATTGATGCGGTTGCCACTGAATCTACAACCGACAAGCTTGTATCGAGCCAGCGGTTTGTGGACGAGAATGAAAGTGGGGCGAAGGCTCCAATAGCTACTAAAGATCAAAGCAAGAAAGTGAAAGATGAATAAGGGACTACAGTACTATTTGAATAGGTTCTCTCCGCTGTCTGTAACGATAGCTCGAGAGATGAGGGGCTTGACGAAGAAGGAGCTTGCCGAGCGTATCGGCAAGACTCCTTCTGCAATTACTAAAATCGAGAAAGGCACAATTAATCCAGATTTGGAAACTTTTTTTAGCCTATCGCGAAGCCTTGACGTAGCCCCAAGTTTTTTTGCTGAATCAATGATTCATAGCAAATCAATAGATATGGGACATTGCCATTTTCGTTGTTCGCGCTCAGTCCCAATCAACCTGCGAAGTAAAGCTATTCGTAAAGGCCAAATTATTGCCAACCTCCTATTTATTCTTCAAGAATACGGGATATCTTACCCCATAAACACTATTGAGGACCGTGTTGGCTATGCCGCTACGACATATGAAATTGAGGAAGCAGCTCTCAAGCTGCG
Source organism: Oleidesulfovibrio sp. (assembly GCF_047973035.1). Lineage (NCBI taxonomy): Bacteria > Pseudomonadati > Thermodesulfobacteriota > Desulfovibrionia > Desulfovibrionales > Desulfovibrionaceae > Oleidesulfovibrio > Oleidesulfovibrio sp. The sequence continues at coordinate 1,811 of NZ_JBKEBF010000007.1, read as the reverse complement.
AGTTCAATTTGGGTTAGGTACAGACCCCATTACAAACTTTACGTACACCCTTGAAAAGAATGGTGTGTTTGTCATCTATATAGAGGACGCTGACTTTCAAAAAGTGGATGCCTTTTCGTCTTGGATAGATGGCGTTCCATTTATTTTTCTATGTGCCAACAAACCGATGAGCCGATTGCGTTTTGATATGGCACATGAACTTGGGCATCTAATCCTACATGATGATGTTGCAGAGCATAGTGTAAAAGAAGAACGTGAGGCAAACCGTTTTGCAAGTGCTTTCCTGCTGCCTTGGATGGCTTTTAAAGAGGAATGCCCGTCCCGTTGGAGTTTGAATGGGTTCACCCATTTGAAGAAGCGTTGGAAGGTGTCGATATCCGCCTTGTTGTATCGAGCCAAGGAGTTAAAGATATTGTCTGAATCGACATATAAAAGATCAATGATCACCCTTAACACTGAAAGGATAAGAAACAACGAACCGGGAGAACCCGATCGAGAAAAGCCGGTCATATTCTCTGAAGCAATTACGTTGCTAACAGATGTGATTAATTCCGAAGAATTGATCGAAAAGTGTGGAATAATGCGTGATGAACTGTGCGATATTCTATTATCTCAACATGTTCCCAAACAACTCGTTTCCAGCATGTTTGAACAAACCAAGAAAAATGCGTCAATTTTGTCACTTTTCCCAGGGCAAACGGCTAAGGGCGGTGCGTAATAGAGTGTTTCTTAAAGAGGCAAATACCTGAGAACCACAATATTCGAGCATAGTCACAAAATGCCACTAAAAATAATGAGACCGCAAATGAGAATAACATTGCCCTCGTTACCCCCATTTCCCGACTGCTAACTAAATCCCCTATACACTGCATGACATTACATTCTTATGGAGGATGTCATGCAGCGTATTTCTCTTTCCCCCAATTTCTTCCTCGACGAATTCACCCGGAGTCAGACCGCTGAGCGGTTTGGTCATCCCATCGAAGCGGAGCTCGGCTCCACCGTCTTCAACAATATTCAGTTCCTCTGCTTGACCCTGCTGCAGCCCATCCGGGAAGCGCTGGGGCCTATTACCATTTCCAGCGGCTACCGGCCCAAATGGCTTAATGACCACATAGGCGGCTCTTCTAGGTCGGATCACCTCACAGGGCTTGCGGCGGACATTATCGTTCCCGGTCGCAGCCCTCTTGATGTGGCGCGGTTCATCAGCGGCCAAAACCTTGGCTACAAGCAGCTGATTAACGAGCATGACCGCTGGGTACACATCGCTTCCCCTGGTCCTGACATTATGCCGCGCCGACAGGAACTCACCATCTGGCATAACGGCCAGCAGAACCTGACTGCGGCGGGCCTGCATTCCGTGAAAGAACTGCGGGAACAGGCGTTGAGGGGGTAGCGTATGGGACTCCTCAACATTGGTAAAAATCTGCTCAAGCTTGTTCCGGGTGTCGGGCAGGTTGTCAGCCTGATCGATATTGTGGGCGACATAGCCGAGGCCGTAGGGGGCGATACCGGTAAGAAAATTAAAACCGGACTCTCTATGGTTTCCGACGGGTTGAGCGAAGCCGGTGCGCAGCCCCTTACCCCGGAGCAACGGACTCAGCTTGAGCTTGCCGGACAACGCCATAAAGAACGCATGGCTGAAATTGAACTTTCCGACATTGAAGGCGGGCGCGGTCTGGCCAAGGCGGAGCTGGCTTCTCAGGATGAATATGTTCGCCAGACCCGTCCAAAGCTTCTTCGTATTTATGCCTGGGGCTTCCTGCTTTTGTGCTTTATCGCCGTTCCGCTTGTGGTGGCCGCTGCAGTAT